>JAPYLE010000211.1 GCA_027293795.1 Rickettsia endosymbiont of Ixodes persulcatus | reverse complement strand
AATGATTTAAAGCAGTTCCTTAAGAAATTAATTATAGATTGGGGAAAATTTTCTTTGGAAGATAAATATCGTAAAACCAGATTATCTTCCTTAAATACACTAAAATTATTAACAATTATGGCTTAACTTGATGCGTATGATTAGTCATAGTGTGTACATATTCCGGGTAATCTTTTGGATCAAATTTATATTTAATAGGGGTAAATATTCTTAATTCTTGTGACAATTTTTCAAATCGAAATATGTAATTTAGAAATCGCTATCCACTATGATAATTAGAATCACTCCGTGTTTCTTTAATACATAATAGGCAGAAATTATAAAATCACGAAATTGTATCAAAAGAATTATGATTAAAAGTTTTATGTAATTTAGTTGCATTTACGTTATGTAATACATTTATTCCAAATTTTCTAAGTTTATATGCATTTAATTGAGCGGCTTCTGATAAATCATCATAATCTTCATATGTAGAAGTAATACATCTAGGTAGTTGTTGCAATTTTTTCATTAAGCTAACAGAAAAGCTTAAATTTCCTTCTCCGACTAAAAGTGAATCACCTGAATTAATACGAGGAATAAAGTTATATTTTGTTATTCTTTTCAGAAGTGTCAAAAGCGCGGAAACTAAGGCTTTTAATTCTGTATTATGTCGGTAATAACCTAGTTTTACTTGTTGTAACTTTAGATTTAGTATATTTATTTGTAATTCTAGTATTTTAAATGCACAATCAAAATCTTCTTTATTCATCATAATAACCTTTTAGCAATATTACAGATATAATATCACTATAAATACTTCATATTAAGTTATTATGTTTCTGTTTATATTTTTTTGGAAGTAACTTGATTTTAAGCAGAATACAAGCTGGAGGGCCGTAGTGGACAGTTTCAGAACCACGATAGACATAAAAATACTGATCACTCAAACGTGCTTACAGTCTATTACTAAAGCTCTTTAACTTGGTATTGTAACTCCATATTCTGAAATAATACTTGGATATCCAGCTATTTTGAGCTTTTTGAATAATTTTTTTTCTACCAGTTGCAAGTCCTAAATCTATTGTGTAGCTAGACCATAGTAAATAGGTACATACTATGCTAATATATATGTTATAGATAATAATAAATAAGTTATGGCAAGCAGTTACAGTTACGATTTAAGAATGAAACTATTCAAAGCTCTAGATGATGTGCTCTCAATTGTT
>JAPYLE010000210.1 GCA_027293795.1 Rickettsia endosymbiont of Ixodes persulcatus | reverse complement strand
TAATGCTTTACCACTATATCTTACGCTACTTGCTTGTAAAAATGATTTATATAAGTCTTTGCTACATTTTGATCTTGCCATCTTAACTAAAACTCTTTTTTGTTAGATTAACATATTTTTTGCTAAGTGCGAAACTCCTGAGAATATCATTTAGACTCATGACAATATGAAATCTATAAAAACTATCTAAATCGCTATTTCTATAATCAGTTTTTATAGTTTTTTCATTAAAAGATGCTCTACCTAGTAAATGAATTAAGCTAAGCCTTAAGCACTTGGCGGTAAGGTCTAGTATATTAGTAGAGATTAAACTGTTTCAAAAAGGAATCTCATCCGCTGTATAACCGCTATAATATTTTAGGAAATCATCATAATTTTTTATTTCTAATATTTCTTTTACTTTCCCTTCATGACCTAAAATAATGAGTTTAGCTAAATTAACTGCAGCTTTTTTAGTATATAAAGTATCTAAACCGTAACTACCGTTTTTAATTGCTTTATATTGCTGAATTAAAGTAGCATTTTTATCGGCATAAAGACGTAGTATAACCCTTTGCTACCTCTAAACGTACCATTATGTCTTCTACTTGAAAAGAACAAATTTTTTCTAACATTGCTTTATCTTTTGAGTTTAAAGATTCGCTATCTTCTAATTGCTCAAGTACTAAATCAAAATGTATTATGGTACATAGCACTTTTTATAACTATAAGTACTAATATCCATAACACAACTTGTATTTTTATGCATTCTTTTTAGAAAAATAAAAAAGATAGTATTAAATTCGTACGATACATTTACATTTATAAAAAATTAATGTACAGATTTTAACAATTAATAATAAAAAGAGTAATAATTAGATTAGATTATTTGCTTATCTTCAGTTATTATAGGCTTTATGTTAAATAATTCTCATTTATGTATTATTTGGTTGTTTGGACTTATTAGCGGTTTTAATCTAATGATTACCGGTAATACTTTAAATTATTGGCTTGCTAAAGAAAATATAGCCCTGCAAACAATCGGTATATTATCGTTCATAACGCTTCCCTACTCTATTAATTTTTTATTAGCACCGGTTTTTGATGCTCTGCAAATTAAATATTTGAATAAAATATTCGGTCATAGATTATCTTGGATTTGCTTAACTAGTAGTGCATTAGTATTTCTTGTGTATATTTTTAGCTTTTTAGATCCTCGTACTAATCTATTATTATTTGCTTTCACAGCTTTAATTATCTCTTTTTTTAGTGCTGTACAAGATACTATATTAAGTGCTTTAAGAACGGAAATAGTACCTAAAGAATCGCTTGGGTTTACTTCAGGAATATACATATTCGGTTATCGGGTCGGTATGCTTCTTGCAGGTTCCGGAGCTATTTATTTATCTATTTATTTAACATTTAATGAAATATATAAAATCTTTGCCGGTTTAGTATTTATTTATTTAATTTTATTGATTGTAGGAATTAAGTATTGTTATTTAAATGAGAATATACATATACAGATAATCAAGAATGATATAAAAAATAATCAAAATAAAAAAAACATCATAAATTTTATATATAATGCGTTAAAACCTATAGGTTCTGCTTATTTCATTATTCTTATATTAATTTTCCTAGTATTATATAGATTACCGGATAACTTAATTAATGTTATGATTAATCCTTTTTTGCTTCATCTTGGATATGATGCTTTTGAAATAGCAAGCGTTGGAAAGTTTTGGGGCGTTGTAGGAGCTATAATCGGCGGATTAGTCGGCGGTGTTATTATGAAACATAAAAATATATTAAATAGTATATTTTTATTTGGTATTATTCACGCTTTAGGACATATTTTATTTATTTTTCTTGAAATAAACGGTAAAAATTCTTTATTATTATTTATTACGATAGGAATAGAAAGTATTACCGGCGGTATGACGATGACTGCTTATATCGCTTTTATTTCTTCGCTCTGCCAAGGTAAGTTTCGAGCTACCCAATATTCTTTCCTTTCATCGATGATGGGGATTTCGCGCTCAATTTTTCCTATAATTTCAGGCTATATGGTAGTAAATTTCAGTTGGCAAAATTTCTTTTTATTTACTACAATTATTACTATTCCCTCTTTGCTAATATTATTAAAAATAAAAACTAAACTACAATGAATGGTATTAAATACTTTTTTACATATAATATTTTTAACACCATATGTGGCTATATATTCCATTATACCAAATATTTTTATATTAAATCAAAGTGCAAAATATCGTAGTGTAAAAAAAGTTCTACCAAGTGTAATTACTGCTTGGGCATGTTTATAGCTTTATTATAAGCCGCCGATCAATTCTTTATTGCGGCTATCACATTTATTATAGGAATAGTTAAACTTATTTTTTTATTTATATGGGATCAATCATATTTTAATTTAACAATAGAATCTCAGCCGGTTTCTATATGGAGACAAATTTTAGTTTCTATTTTAACTATGATTAATAAAATAGCTGCCATTATTATTTGGGTAGTTGCTTTTTATATAGGAGTGCAGTTATTGCATGAAATCGGTTTTATTAACTAGAAGCCTAGAAGAAAATAGGAAAATTATTAAAGAAATGAGTAAATATAATTTAGATTTACATTATATTCATTGTCCTTTAATTAAATATAAAACATTAGATTTTAATATTAATATTTTAGATAATTACTCAAATATAATAATCACTAGTAAATATGCTGCTATAATTATTGCAGAATATTACATCAATCAAAATATTTGGGTAGTAGGTAACACATCAAAAAAATTGCTAGAAAATAAAGGTTTAAAAGTAGCTTATACCGCTAAAAACGTGGAAGATTTGATTGAGCATTTTCCACCTAATTTATATGAGCAGACTATATATTTATCTTCAAACGACATTACTAAAGATTTACCTAATAAAATAGCTAGACATATCATGTATAATGTAGAATATTTAAATGAGCTGCCCGTATCTATTATAAAAGAATTTGAAAAAAATATTGAGTTCATATTATTTTATTCTCAGAATAGTGCTAAAACTTTAGTAAAATTATTACTTCAGAGTAATTTACTCCAATATTTACAAGATAGTTTAGTTGTAGCTATAAGTTTGAAAGTCGCAAATATAGTTAGACCTTTTATAAAAAATGTGGTTTATTGTGATGATCAAAACTCTAACGATATAATCAAGTTATTATCCGAAAATGCAAAAATTTGATAGTTTATTTAAAAGTAAAAACATCTGTTTTATAGCAATAGTAATATTTGTCTTATCTTCTTTTACTCTTTATCATAATGCCGAGATTTTAAAATTTTTTAAAAGTGATGCCAAAGATTTAAGCCAAACATTTGATACGGTAGAAGAAAGTAAATCAAATATTAGTGAAGCAAAAAATGAAGCACCGCTATTATCTACTAAATCGCTTTTAAATTACGTAAGTTCTTTAAAATTCCCTGAAGCACCGCCCGAACAGAAACTAGAAACTATAGTTAATTCAGCCTCATTCGGATACAAGGAACAAGGAGCGAAGCCTATAACTAATAGAAAAGTGACGAATGACACAGTAGGTACGTTCAAATCAATTGACTATACCGCAGATACTTCAAAAATATATACTCTAGATTATATTCATTACTTATTAAGCGTAAATTTATTAGTATATAATTTCATGCAAGATAAGGATTATAGTAAAGAACTAAGAATAGTAAAATCCCGCCTGCTACCTCAAGATATAAGGAATATTTTAAATAACTTAGAAGCATATAATAATAATTATCTTTTCTCTAAATCAAGTAGTACAGAAGTAATTTTTCCTACAAATCATAAATGGCTGGAAAAATTTATCAAAATTGAGAAGAAACCTTCTGTTATGATAATAAAAGAACAAGATAAAAATCTAATTTTAGAGAAATTAAACTATCTAATCGATTTTCTTTATTCAGAAAAATTTATGCAGGCGTTCGTAAATAAAGATGTTTAGGTTATTATTAATATGTGCTACTTTTTTACTATTTTATTTCGGCTTTACTTTAATAGAGAGCTTTGATTCAAAAGTTTTTATTAGTTTATACGATTATAATATTGAAACTACTGTGTTCTTTAATCTTATTTTAGGGCTTTTATTACTAATTTCTTGTTTTATTGTCATTAGATTTCTAATATTAATGATTGATTTACCGTCTAAAATATATAACATTTTTAATAAACGAAAAATTAATCATGATAGATATGCTTTAATTTTAGCTTTTGCAGAATATATTATGAGTAATAAAGCTAAATCTGCTTCTATTGCCCGCAAAAATTTATCTTCTGAAGGTCTAAAAGACTCACAAGAATTCCATAATTTAATCTTAGCCGTAACTGAAGAGGATATAGATACAAAAATTTCTTATTTTCAAAAACTTATTAAATCTAAAGAATTCGCTTTTTACGGTAGCAAAAACCTAGCCCAACTTTATTATGATAAATCTTTGTATGAGAAAGCAGAAAATTATGCAATAAAGGCTTATAATTTAAATGAACTTGATAGTGACAATTTAATTACTTTAATGCGTTGTTACGGAAAGCTTTCTTTATGGACAAAATTTACTTTTATAACGAATAAACTCACAAAATTTCATAAACATGACTCTATAAAACAAATGCAGGAAATAGCCGAGTATTACTTACTCGCAGCGAAGCAAGAAGTAGAAAGTAATAATACGGCTCATGCTATAGATTATTTGGAAACAGCTATAGATTTAAATTTTTATAATGGCGAATTGTTAGAATTTTACTTTACTTTAAATGATAAGCTTAATGTTAATAAAAAGACCAAAATATTAAAAGATGCTTTTCGTATTGTTCCCTCTTTAAAGTTAGTGCAGCTATTTAAAAAATTTACATCTCTATCAGATAGGCAAACTTACGAAGAATTAACTCAAGAGTTAGATGCTAAAAAAGATGAAATATTAATTTTGGCAATAGAAGCTTATTTAGAATTGTAGGCGTTGTTGCATCATGTCATTCCTGCAAAAGCAGGAATCCAGTAAAACATATAAAAATAAGTTTTTTATATGTTTATTTTATCCAATATGTAATTTTACCATTAAGGT
Organism: Rickettsia endosymbiont of Ixodes persulcatus; assembly: GCA_027293795.1. Taxonomy (GTDB): domain Bacteria; phylum Pseudomonadota; class Alphaproteobacteria; order Rickettsiales; family Rickettsiaceae; genus Rickettsia. Next base: position 994 of record JAPYLE010000210.1, on the reverse strand, counting down.
TATTTTTTTGGATTCCTGCGATCAACGGAATGACAACCGCCCTTTTCCAAATCATACAACAAAAACTAATATAAAAATAGTTTCTTTTGACTCTTACTAATTTCTTCATTCACATTATTATTATGATGATAATAATTAGATTGGATTGTTGTTAAATAATCATTTATTGCTTTAGAAAATTCTTCAGTTTTATAACGAAAGAAATGGTCAGCACCAGTGATAATTTTATAATCAACTTTAATATGGGATTGTTGCTTAGATAATCTATTTGCTAGATCTTTTACATCATCTGCCGATACTATACTATCATTATCTCCCTGTAATATAAACCCTGGGATAGGACAAGGTGAAAGGAATGAAAAATCATATTTATGAATTGTATTAACCGGTGGTGAAATAGCAATAAAGTGATTTATTTCAGGACGTCGCATTACAAGCTGCATAGCTATCCATGCTCCGAACGAAAATCCTAATATCAGATTAGACTGAGCATTCGGGTTATTCTGCTGTAACCAATCGAGAGCTGCCCCCGCATCAACAACTTCACCGACTCCATTATCAAATTTACCTTGCGATCCCCCTACTCCTCTAAAATTAATACGTAAGACGGCATAACCGTTATCTGCTAAAATTTTATAGGCATTATAAACTACTTTATTATTCATATTACCCTCATATAAAGGATTAGGATGAAGAACTAATGCAATAGGGGCATTAGGCGAGGTAGCTTTTGCATATCTTCCTTCAATTCGTCCTTCCGGACCGTTAAAATAAATTTGCGGCATAATTATTCATAATATTTAATTTGTTCGATGTGATATTTTACCACTTTTTCTTATTAGTGCAACTATTCTTATACAGGAGTTTTGCACTTAGCAAAATTGCGTATCAGCTAGAAGCCATCTAATGTTGTTCTGAATTGATGTTTTTATAACTTCCCAATTTTGTTGATATAAAGTAATTTTTTTATTTATCCTTCTTTTGTTCATATCGA
>JAPYLE010000209.1 GCA_027293795.1 Rickettsia endosymbiont of Ixodes persulcatus | reverse complement strand
TAATGCTTTACCACTATATCTTACGCTACTTGCTTGTAAAAATGATTTATATAAGTCTTTGCTACATTTTGATCTTGCCATCTTAACTAAAACTCTTTTTTGTTAGATTAACATATTTTTTGCTAAGTGCGAAACTCCTGTGAAATTCACACTTAGCTTTTCGGTACTTAATCCATGTTTTGGGATTTTTTAAGCAAATTAGCTTGTTCTTATTCGTCTGAAATATGTTTTAATATTTCTTGGTATATTTGATTTAGTTTCTTATCAACTTTCTTATATTCTTCACCGGCACAATAATTCATGTCATCTTGTTTTAGAGCATTATTACAATCAACGGCAAAAACGTAAGATATAGAACTAAGAAATAGCCAACAGAAAATAATTGCTTTTTTCATTATTTTATCATTTTGAGAAATAATTAATTAAGAATCACACCCCATGACGTTCCGCAATTAAACTTTTTATTTTACTGGTAGCTTTAGCAGGATTTAAGCCTTTAGGACAGGTTTTAGTGCAGTTCATAATTGTATGGCAACGATAAAGCTTGAACGGGTCTTCTAAAGCTTCAAGACGTTCGCCGGTATGATCATCCCGTGAATCTGCAACCCATCGATAAGCCTGCAACAAAATTGCAGGGCCTAAATATTTATCACCATTCCACCAATAGCTAGGACAGGAAGTAGAACAGCAAGCACATAATATGCATTCATATAAACCGTCAAGATTTTCTCGGTCCTTAATCGACTGTAACCTTTCAGAGTTTGAAGGAGCAGGGCTATCGGTTTTAAGCCAAGGTTCTATCGATTCATATTGTGCGTAAAAATGCGACATATCAGGTACTAAGTCTTTCACTACTTTCATATGAGGAAGCGGATAGATTTTGATATCGCCTGATATATCTTCTATTGGTTTTATGCATGCTAAAGTATTTGTGCTGTCAATATTCATTGCACAACTACCGCCAAATTCAGTAGTAAAAAAGGGTAGAGAGCATAAAGAAAACGAGGAAATGCTAAAACCTCGTAAAATAAAGATTTATAGATATAATCCTGACCTTGATGAGAATCCTACTGTCGATAGTTTTGAGATAGATTTAAGTAAAACCGGCCCAATGGTTTTAGATGCTTTAATTAAAATCAAAAATGAAATCGATTCAACTCTAACATTTAGACGTTCTTGTCGAGAAGGAATTTGCGGTAATCTTAACTCTGCCATTTAAGTACTCTCTTTTTTAGCTTTAGTTGTTTTTGCTTTTTCAGGTGATTTGTCTTTATCTATTTTTATAGTAGATGAATCATTAAAAGGAAATTTATTTTCCTCTTCTGAATCTAAAGCTCTACCGCTAAGTAAATTTTTAATTTGCTGACCGGATAATGTCTCATATTCAATTAAAGCATTAGCTAGCGTATGAAGCTGATCTATATGCTTTGTTAAAATATCTTTTGCAAATTCATATCCTTGCGTAATAATGCTTTTAACTTCGGCATCAATTAACTCTGCAGTAGCTTCCGACGTTTCATTATTAGGTTGTCTGCCATACATATCATCACTGCTTGAACCATGAAATATCGGTCCTATTAAATCACTTAAACCTGCTTTTGTAACCATCGTTCTTGCAATATTGGTTGCACCTTTTATATCCGATGAAGCTCCTGAGGTAACTTTATTTCTACCGAAAATGATTTCTTCCGCTACTCTTCCTGCCATATAAACTGCTATAGATGATTCCATTTGTTCACGATTCTGAGAATATTCATCAGTTTCAGGAAGTCTTTGCACCATCCCAAGAGCATTACCACGCGGTATAATCGTAGCTTTATGAATAGGCGATGCTGCAGGGCAATAAAGCCCGACTAATGCATGTCCTCCTTCATGATACGCAGTCAACCTTTTTTCTTTCTCCGACATTGCAATAGAGCGACGTGCAACTCCCATCAGCACCTTATCTTTTGCCTCTTCCATGTCGTGCATATCTACTTCTTTCTTACCAAGCCTTGCAGCAATAAGAGCAGCTTCATTAACTAAATTAGCAAGTTCAGCACCGGAAAAACCTGGAGTACCACGAGCAATAATTCGTGCTAGTACCGTACTATTATATTTAATTTTCTTTAAATGTACTTTTAAAATTTGCTCACGACCGTTTATATCGGGATTTGCAACGGCGATTTGACGATCAAACCTACCGGGACGTAGTAAGGCACGATCAAGAACATCAGGGCGGTTCGTAGCTGCAATAATCACGACTCCCTCGTTTGCTTCAAATCCGTCCATTTCAACTAACATTTGGTTTAAGGTTTGCTCACGCTCGTCATTACCGCCACCCATACCGATACCTCTATGGCGACCTACGGCATCAATCTCATCGATAAAGATAATACATGGAGCATTGCGTTTACCTTGATCGAACATATCACGCACACGGCTTGCACCGACACCTACAAACATTTCAACAAAATCAGAACCGGATATGCTAAAAAACGGGACATTCGCTTCGCCCGCAATTGCTTTAGCAAGAAGTGTTTTCCCTGTTCCCGGAGGACCGATAAGCAAGCAGCCTTTCGGTATTTTACCGCCAAGTTTTTGGAACTTACTTGGATCTCTTAAAAAATCTACTATTTCCGTTAATTCTTCTTTTGCTTCATCGATACCTGCCACATCTTTAAAGGTAATTTTGGGTCCTTTATCCGATAACAATCTAGCTTTAGATTTTCCAAACCCCATGGCTTTCCCACCACCATGCATTTGACGCATGAAAAAAATCCAAACACCTATCAATAAAAGCATAGGAAACCAAGAAATTAAGAAACCTAAAAAAGTGTTCATTCTTGTTTCAAGAGGCACGACTTCAATATTAACATCATTGCTAGTAAGACGATTTACTAAATCAGGATAATCAGGAGCATAAGTGCTAAAAGTAGAGCCGTCATTTGAAGTGCCTTCAATTACTCTACCTTGAATTTTTACTGAATTAACGGTCTTTTCATCAACTCGTGTTAAAAAATCCGAGAAAGTTATATTATTTCTTCCGCCAAGTAAACCGTCAGATTGGAAAACATTAAAAAGTAATATTACAAAAACGAAAAGTGCTGCCCAAGCTAAAATACTTCTACCTTGATTATTCATCGATATAAAACCTAACAAAATATGTGTAAAACGTGAATTCAGTATTAAGATAAGATTTTAGAATTTAGTTTTAATACTGATATCAGCAAAAATGTGTAAAACGAGATACAAAATTTGGAGCAAAAGAGACCCCAAAATTCCTCATATCGTCATCATAATATGATATATGTGGTATTGCTATAACTTTTTCAAGTATTTTAACGATAGGTAAGGTAAATAAAATTGCATTGTGGTTTTTGCAGGATAGATTTTTCACAGGTTCTAAATCCAATTGTTTCTTTATCGTTTTATAATCTTCTAACGATAAATGAGTTACAAAACAATTTGGAGTTTCTTGATTTTTTGTAATACAAAATCTATTATCCCAAATAACGGATTTATCTAGTAATATTTTACTCTCAGGTAATTTTCTACCGAATTCCCTGTATATAAGTAACTCGTTTTGTATACGCTTAATTACACAACCATGAAGTGTATTCTTAAAGTTTATGTCTTGAGTAATTAGCTCCAAAATAGGAGATACTGAATAAAAACGTGCTACTCTAGATTGTCCGCTAATTATTATCAGTGAAAAATTAATTAGTTGTACTTTTACCTCATTTGAAAACTTATCAAATTTTACTAAATCAAGAAAAGCAAAACCATATTCAAAAATCTTGACTGCTTCAGCTATTGCTGATATTAACTCCGGTTTAAATTTATCATCTAGTAGATTATTAATTTTAAGCTGTTGCAAGATTATATCGGCTTTAATATAATCTTCTTCTTTAGCTAATTTTTGTCTAATAAGATTCCGCTTATATTTATCTGATAAATTCGATTCATCTTCAAACCATTTTATATTATGGCTGACTAAATATTCTACTAATTCACTTTTTGGAATATTATATAGAGGTCTAATTATTTGTGTATTATTATGCCAATTTATATTGCTGCTACTAAGACCAAATATACCGCTATTGCGTTCTAACCTCAAACAAAAATTTTCTACGTAATCATCCTCATGGTGGGCAGTTAGCAGTGCTAATATATCGAGTTCCAGGCATAGATTTGTCATTAAATCATAGCGTCCTTTTCTTGCTCTTTCTTGTAAATTGGAAAAATTATTTTGGTGATCAAAAGATAAATTATAATGCTTGCGATTTAGGCTGTTACTGATGTTTTGGATATAATGGGTCTCTTGCTTCGACTGTTCCCGTAAGTTATGATCAACCGATATAACAAATAATTTTATATTATTTTTTTCTGCCCAAATATTAGTAAGATAAAGAAGTGCTACCGAATCACTTCCACCGGAGACTGCAACCGCTATTTTAGATAAACCAAAATTACCTATTAGATTATTGATATTATACTCAAATGTTTCATATATACTCACCCTACTTGAAAAATTGGTGACAATGTCTTTGCAAGTCCTCGGATGCTGAACGTTTATTATACACTCCGCTCCTCGGCTTACAGACTCCTTGCTCTTTTCCAAGTTGAACTTCGTATCCCAACTCTTCATTTCACAGGAGTATATAGCGTCATTCAAAAAGCTTGATAAAGGCGAATTTTTCGAGTTCAGTCTGTGCTCACGTACTATTTGTACTGCTTTCGCAGACTTACTCTTAAATTCATCTTGTCTGAAGCGATCGAGATTTAGCTGTAGCATGGTTAAAAAATACTAGTATTTCCGTGGTCAAATGCAGTAATGTACGAATGTTGCTGTTATGTTTCTTCATTGCGAGGAAATTTACTATAGTAAATTTCCTCGCAATGAAGAATAAAAATGCTAACTTACAGCATTTTTTAATTATTCTGCTAGATTGGCCACGCTCCTTTCAGTCGCTTAGCTTATGACGATTTTGTATCCATACAACTAGATAATAAAGAAAAATTTATGCTGATTCAGCTAATGTTTCTGAAGTTTCAGTCTTTTGTTCACGTAAATAATCTTGTGCTTCTGATTCTGATCTTACAACAATAACCGTAACTATAGTATTAAGCTCTGCATGGAGTCTTATTTCAACCGTATAAATTCCGGTAGATTTAATTTGTTTATCAAGAATAATATTTGAATGAGAAATATTATAAGATACATTTTCAGATAATTTATCGGCTATTTCTTTATTAGTAACTGAACCGAAAAGTTTACCGTCATCTGATGTTTGACGGATAAAAACTAATTTTTGATCTTTAATAAGAGCGTTGATTTTTTCTACTTCTTCTCTTATTTGCTTATCTTTTGCTTCAAATTCATTTTTTTGTTTAACTATTAGCTCTTTATTAGGCTCAGTAGCTCTAATAGCTAATTTTTGCGGTAAAAGATAATTACGACCAAATCCGTCTGCTACTTTGAGTATGTCGCCAATTTTACCTAATTTTCTTACGGATTTTATTAATATAATTTCCATGTATTATGCCTTTATTTAGCTTGAAATACAAAAGGTAATAATGCTAAAATTCTTGCAATTTTAATAGCATTATTTAGCTTTCTTTGTTTCTTTGCACAAACGTTTGTGATCCTGCTTGGTAGCATTCTACCGCCTTCAGAGACAAACTTTATTAAAAGTTCAGGATTTTTATAATCAATAACAGATGCATTAGGCACAGAAAGAGGGCATCCTTTACGTCTTCTAAAAAATACTTTTTTAGTAGTTTTATCTCTTACTTTACGGGTAGCTGTTTCACTAGCATTATTACTTTTTAACATTCTTTAACCTTAATGCTTACAAATTTAATTATTAATCGTTACGTCAATTACCGGAGTATTCTCTGTACTCTGATTTTTTAATATCGGTGAAGGTTCACTGCTAATTGAATCTGCTTTAATTGTAAGAAATCTAATGATATTTTCGTTAAACTTCATTTTTCTTTCTAGTTCTTCTTTTACATTCCGAGTAATGTCTAGACCTAAAAAATAATAATGTCCTTTTTTGTTATTACCGATTTTGTAAGCTAAAGTTCTTAACCCCCAATATTCTTTTTTTATGATAGTGCCATTACTATCTTTAATAATTTTAGCAAAATCATCAACGATTTTATCTATATCGCTTAATGATACGTCTTGGCGTATAATAAAAACTGATTCATAAAAGCTCATGATATATAAGGATCTCCAACAAACAAACTTTAAAATAAAGTCGTTTATAGCAACTAAAACTATTAAATTCAAGTATTATCTTTAAAAAATTATCATTTCTTTGTTTCTTTTTGTAAAAAGTTTGCTATAAACCCTAATAAATTAGAAAATTATTACAAAAGTTTTTAATTATTTGCCAAATCAACCACTTTCATCTTTCAGATGAAAGTTTGTTTTATAGCGACTAGAAGTCGCATATGAAGCTAAAGCTTATGCGACCCGTATGTGCAAAATCATGTCTGGCTCATGTGTACCAATATGCCTATTAATCATATAAT
>JAPYLE010000208.1 GCA_027293795.1 Rickettsia endosymbiont of Ixodes persulcatus | reverse complement strand
AAATCCTATAGAACATTATTGGTTTAAGATTAAGAACGAAATAAGAAAAGTTACGGGGCAATTCAAAGATATCAGTATGGCTGTAGAACACGTACTAAAGTTTATTTAACTGTACCTATTTCCTATGGTCTAGCTATATGTCTAAATATTCCACTAGCAGGGTAGAACTTTTTAATGATTTATATTGAACATATTTAACTCCTCCATACATTGCAAAGAAGCTATAAGCAAGCACTGGTCTTACTGAGCCGTTTAAAGCATCAACCCAACTAACACCTGATTTATAAGTGGAGTAAAGAAAATATTGCTCTGCCATTTCTTGCGATATGGTAAGCTCTGTAAAAGTTTTGGATTGATTAAGTTTGTTATTAGCAATTTGACGATCTAAAATATTTATCTCGTGTTTTTATCGTTAATGTCTTTGTATATTTTTAAAATTTCAGGAATGATAGAGCTAATAAATCCTGTTATAGCTGCAAATAAAGTAATCATAAATACCTACCTATATAATTTTTAGGATAAGTATAGCAAAAATTAATTACCACACTAAGAAAGTTGCCCGCATGAGCGAAAAAACTACTTTAAATTAGACCAAATGCGGTTTTTGGCAATATAGAAAAAGATAGTAAATACTACTAAAAACATCATAACTTTAAGACCCATAGATTTACGGTGTTCCATTTCCGGCTCGGCTGCCCATTGTAAGAATACTGCGACATCATGCGACATCTGCTCTACGCTTGCATTAGTGCCGTCCATATAAGTCACCTGCCCATCTGTAAGCAGCGGCGGCATTGCTATTTGCTTGCCAGGGAAATAGGGATTATAATGAGTTCCTTGCATCAACTTAAAATCTGCCGGCGGTTCTTTATAACCGGTAAGCAGCGAATATATATAATTAGCTCCGTCATGACGTGCTTTTATTATTAAAGATAAATCAGGAGGATATGCTCCGTTATTAGCCGCTCTTGCCGCTTGCTCATTAGGGTAAGGAGGTACAAAACGATCGGATGGAAGAGCAGGAAGTTCAAACATCTCACCGTCATCATTTGGCCCGTCTTTTACCTTATATCCTTTAGCGATTTCTTTTATTTCACCATCAGAAAAACCGATATCTTTTAAATTACGGTAATATAAATTATTCAAGCCGTGACAAACGCTGCAAACTTCTTTATAAACCTGAAAACCTCTTTGTGCAGCTTCACGATTAACTGTGCCAAATACACCGTCAAACGACCATTTCATCTTTTTCAGCGGCAATGCTTCTTCACCTGCTAGGCATACGCTAGAGGTTATTAGTATGATGATGGAGATAATTAGTTTAATTTTCATAGTATTTTTAAATTTATATCACTGTGTCATTCTAGTTTCTTAATCAGTGTTGTTACATGGCAAAATGCTCCGATTTCATACCGTGGCTTGACCACGGTATCCAAAATAACAACTTATAACGTTATTTTTTTATTTCCTGGATCCCGCGATCAAGTCGCGGGATGACAATTGATCCACGCAGGAATGATATATACTACTTTTACAACTCCTCCGGCAATGGCATCGGCTTCTCATATTTACCGATCAGCGGTAAGGCTACTAAGAAATGAAAAAAGTAATAACAAGCAGCAAAACGGCTAATGGTAATATACGGCTCTTCTGCCGGCTGTCCCCCTAAGTAACCAAGCAATAAACAATCTGCCATAAATATCCAAAAAGCAATTCGGTATATTGGTCTATAATTGCTACTTCTGACTCTTGAAGTATCAAGCCAAGGCAGTAAAAACAATACGAATATACTTCCGAACATTAATAGCACCCCGCCGAGCTTAGACGGCACAGCTCTAAGGATCGCATAAAACGGCAGAAAATACCATTCAGGTACGATATGAGCAGGTGTCACTAACGGATTTGCCGGAATGTAATTATCAGGATGTCCTAAATAATTCGGTTCGTAAAAAATAAAATAGGCGAATATCATGAAATAAACCCCAAAACCGACAAAATCCTTTACGGTATAATAAGGATGGAACGGGATAGTATCATTAGAGCTTTTAATGTCGATACCTTTTGGGTTATTTGAACCATGCTGATGCAAGGCTACTAAATGGAGCATTACAAGGGCAACGATAATAAACGGTAATAAATAATGCAGAGAGAAGAATCTATTTAATGTCGGATTATCAACAGAAAAACCACCCCATAACCATGTAACTATGGATTCCCCTATTAGCGAAATAGCTGAAAATAAATTAGTAATTACTGTTGCACCCCAGTAGCTCATTTGCCCCCATGGCAGTACATAACCCATAAAAGCAGTAGCCATCATAGTTAGAAAAATGATAATACCGATATGCCAAAGCAATTCTCTAGGTGCTTTATAAGAGCCGTAATACAAGCCTCTTGCTATGTGTAAGTATACGGCAGTAAAAAACATCGATGCACCTACCGCATGAGTATAACGCAGTAACCAGCCGTAATTTACATTACGCATGATTCGCTCAACACTATCGAAAGCATGATCAATATGCGGGGTATAGTGCATAGCAAGCACCACGCCGGTAATTATCTGAATTACTAAAGCAATACCGGCAATAGAGCCTAAATTCCATAAATAGCTAAGATTTTTTGGAGTTTGATAATGGCTAAAATGCTTTAGGAAAGAAAAAATAGGTAAGCGATAATCTATCCATTCTATAATAGCATTAGGCTTTTTAGGGGTAATATCTTCATTCATAAATAACTCTAGCCAATTCTAATTTTTTTGTCGCTAATGAAGGTATAAGGCGGTACTGCTAAATTTAAAGGAGCAGGACCTCTTCTAACTCTACCTGAAGAATCATATTGTGAGCCATGGCATGGACAGAACCATCCATCATATTCACCTTGATTAGCAAGCGGCACACAACCTAAATGCGTGCAGATCCCGATCGTCACAAGCCAATTATCATGACCTGCTTTAACGCGTGCTTCATCTGTTTCAGGATCAATAAGCTCCGACATTTTTACTGCTCTTGCTTTGGCTATTTTATTAGGAGTACGGTTGGTGATAAAAACCGGTTTACCTTGCCATTTAACCGTAACTGTTTGCCCTACCTCAATATTTGATAGATCAACCTCAATTGATGATAAAGCTAGCACGTCTGCAGAAGGGTTTAAAGAATCAATAAGAGGTAAGAGTGTACATGCAGCCCCGACCGCTGCAACACTACTAGCCGTTAGAACCATAAAATCACGACGTGTAGTTTGTTTGTTTTTATTATCTTCAGTATCCAACATATAATATTAAAGTGACATAAATTAACGATTATTATTACTACCGCTTAAGGTATTATTAAGATTATTTTGATTTTCTAGTTGTTCATAAGGGTTTACTATAGGACGTTCAGCTTCTGCAGCACTATCTGCTTGTTGTGGCGTAAGCTTATTTATTTCATCTTCTAACTCTTTTGCTCCTGTCCCTTCTTCATGCTTATATTCTCCAGGATCACTTAAGCAATTCCAAAAGCTAACTAAATGATTCCAATCAGGACCGAGTTTTGTAGTACAATTTTGAGCAACTGCTTTACTTGTATCTAATATCTCAACTATAGTTTTAGTAAAATAATCTATAAATCCAATTTTTTTAAAGCCCAACACCGTATAATATAAAGTAATTAAGGAAGCAACTGCTATAATTAAATACCATTTAGTGATAATAGACCACAGAAAAAATCCCATAGGATTCGCTGCAATTAACCTTCGTAAAGCCTGCCACATATATTTTTCTCAAAAAAATTTATTAACAATATTCATCTTATTTTATATCACTACACTAGTAAAAATAAAGCAAAATCACGTAATATTGTAAATATTTTTAATTAAATAGGAACTTAAGAAGAATGAAACCGGTAAAAATACTAGATTAATTCCTATCATAATAAAAATTAATTGTAAGTTATTATCTTGTAATATTAAACCTGTCATTATAATATTCGGAATTAATAACGGCATAATAAACGTACCGAAAAAATTAGCATTCTTCTTAAAATAACATTGCACGCTACCAGATAAAACTACTAAACTACTTGATAAAACTAACATCATCCATACACTAATAAAGAAAAATATTATCTCAAGCAAAGTTTGATTAAAAAAAATATAAATAATGGGTAAAATAAAAACCAGCCCTACCGTACTACTGATAAATATAGCAAAAAATTTAGCTAATATAATTTTTTCATGACTGACAATTGATAATAACAACTCTAAGCTTCCATCTTCCAAATCAGATTTAAATATAATAGAAGAAAAATTTATTAATGAAATTACTAAACAAATTACCGAAAAAATTAAACCGAATTTGTTAATATCCCTTTCACTGTTAATTAAAACAGTACTAATTATGCAAAATAAAAAAAATATCACTAGATATTTAATTATATTATTAATGCGATTCTGCACTATAAATTCACGCTTAATTAATACAAATAGATTATTCATGGTTAAATAAGTTATAAATTAAATACATAATAGCCGCAACAGTTAAACCTATACCAATTTCTACGATAAATATCCCTATATGTTGAGCAAGTAGCTTATCATTGATAAAATTTGTTAGTGAATAATAATTTAAATAATTATCGTTAAAAAATAGTGATATTGTTCCTACAATTGCATATATTGCTACCCCTAAAATAGCAATATAAATTAATACATTAGGAGAAAAGTATCGATTTAATTTTCGATTACCATAAACTAAATCATAAGCAATGAAGCTAGACGCAAATATAACACCTGCTTGAAACCCACCACCCGGCGAAGATTCACCGTTAAGCTGAATATATATACTATACAAAATTATATAAGGGATTATAAAACTAGTAATATATTTTATTATTTTTGTCATGCCGTGGTCCCTCCACAGCATCCAGTTTATATTTTTACGGATACCGCGGTCAAGCTGCAGGATGACATCTTTTGAAACTTCTTCTCTCGCAAATTTCTTTGAAAATACCAATACCACGGCAATTCCTGCAATTAAAATTACGCTAGTTTCACCTAAAGTATCATAGCCACGATAGCTAGCAAGAATAGCTGCAACAAGGGAAGGTATACCAATATCTTTAGTAGTATTTTCGATATAATATTTACTTGAATGCATATGAAGAGGAGCATTATCATCACCGTAATTTGGTAATTCTAGCCCCATATAAGTAAGAATTATTATAAATACTAAACATATTAAACTTGCGGGAATAATATTAGTTCTCTTGATATTCTTTAAATCAGGAGGTAATTTGCGTAACAAATTCAAATATACGCATGTTGATAAGCAAGCTCCAAGTGCTGCTTCAGTCATTGCAACGTCCGGAGCATCCATAATGAGATAAGATATGCCGATTAATAAGCTAAATACAGAAGAAGCAATCACTGCATTTAGTAAATCTTTAGCAAAAATTATTTTTATGGATATTAAAATCAATAAAAAAGCAATTAAGTTAAGTAGGTAATTGCCGAGATTAAAATTTAAAGCTATATTCATTAGTTTTATAGGATGTTGACTGTATTGTCTAATGTCATTCCCGCAAAAGCGGGAATCCAGTAACCTTTATTGTCATCCTAGCTAACTTGATCGCGGGATCCAGTCTTTTTTAATTTTTTTCTGGATGCCGTGGTCAAGCCACGGCATAACAATAATTCATTATTCCTAGATTCCTGCTTTCGCAGGAATGACATCGAAAGCAGCGAGGCTTTACCAAGTGCATGAGTTGCTACCGGATTTAGTAGAAAAATCAATAAAGCCGCTAAAATTAATTTAACAGAGTTAATAATATCTGCTTTAATACACGCAAAACCTATTAAGCAAATAGGCACTCCAAAACTCTCAATAATGCTTGCAGCATGTAATTTAGGATAAAAATCAGGAAATCTAAAAAACCCGATTATTCCTGAAAATATAGCAAATAATCCAATAATTACCAATAATATTCCGATATAATATAGTGTCATTATTTTTATTTCTTTGTTATGTCATTTGTTGTATGGTTCTAAAAACCTACTCGGTGTCATCCCGTGGCTTGACCACGGGATCCAAGAAAATATTTAAATAACTATTATTATATATTATGGACCCCGTGGTCAAGTGAACTAGGTGACAATAATTCAATTATTCCCCCTGGGCTAAGCTATAACCTGCCACCCCGTCAAACTCAAATAGATTCTCTACTTTGATAAAATCAATATTTGCTTTGCTTAAAGCTTCAAGCAATCTTGTTATATCTAGATGCTTTATTTCCGTGCCATCCTTATTCATAAAACGACAACACCAATGATCATCGGAAACAGTTTCAAATCTTGCATCACGAGGCCATAATTTTAGCCCTTTTGAAGATATAGTTTTTAACTCAAAATTACCAATATCAAGCTTATTAATTTTATCTGCTATATCATGAGCAGACAAAACATTCATATTTACAAATATATCAGTGCCAACCAGCTTCTTAACTTCTTTGGTATCAATTTTATAACCTATATTACTTTCTTGTTTCTCGGCAAGTGACGGATAATCTGCTTTAGATAGCTTTGTTGGTAACTGTCCTAATCTTTTCACTACTTCTGCGGCAAATTCTTTTGTACCGACTTTTTTACTAGAAGTCTGCTCGTTATATATATCGGCTGTGTGAACTCCATCCTCTATAGTTTTCTTCCAAGCATTTTCGATTAAACTAGCAATATCACCCTGCCCTATATGCACTAGCATCATTATAGCAGCATTTAAAAGCCCTGAAGGATTAGCGATATCCTGACCTGCAATATCGGGAGCACTTCCATGTACCGCTTCAAACATCGCATAATGCTGCCCGATATTCGCAGAACTGGCAAGCCCTACCGAGCCTGAAATTTCAGCAGCTACATCAGAGATAATATCACCGTATAAATTAGAAGTCACGATTACGTCAAATATTTCCGGTTTGGTAGCAAGCCTTGCCGTCCCGATATCGATAATATAATGCTCATTATTAATTTGCGAATATTCTTTTGCAATTTCATTAAATACTTTATGAAAAATCCCATCGGAAAATTTCATGATATTATCTTTGCTTAAGCAAGTAACTTTTTTACGGTTATTTTTTACTGCATATTCAAAAGCATATCTAATAATTTTTTTACAACCGGTATGGCTAACTAACTTTACCGATTCATACACGTTATGAGTCTGGCGGTATTCTATACCTGCGTATAAATCTTCCTCATTTTCACGTATAATAGTGAGGTTCAAATTTGGATGTAATGTTCTACTAGTAAAAGGATGAAACGAAACGGAAGGACGAATATTAGCAAAAAGCTGTAATGTTTTACGAATCGTGACGTTTAAACTTTTATATCCTCCGCCTTGCGGGGTAGTAATCGGGGCTTTAAGTATAATGCCGGTACGTTGTATTGATTTCCAGCTTTCCTCACTTATGCCTGAAGTGTAATGCTTCTTGTAAAGCTTTTCACCTATTTCTATAGTCTCAAGGCGAATATGAGCTTCGGCTTTACGTAATATATAAAGCACTGCCTCCATTATTTCAGGACCTATACCGTCCCCATATGCAATTGTAATCGGTGTAAATTCTGCCATATTAAATACTCTCATTAAATAATAGCATTGTTGTGTGGCTCCTATGTCATTCCTGCAAAAGCGGGAATGACATCCTGAGAACGTTCGTACACTACTGGGTCAAGCAACTAGGTAACACCGAACATGTTTCTGAGCCATACAACAACATCATTAATAGTTTATCGTTACTTCTTTTAACCTCTCATTCAACATAAAAGTCACTTCGGAAGTTATATTCAAATTATTTTTGGCATATAAGACTTGAGCACTTGGAATTACCAAATTAAGGTTATATTTCTCGGCAAGTTCACTAATTATTGTAATAGTTGTTCCATGGACTCTACTCATAGCTTCAGCATGGGCTTGTTCAAGTTTTGTTTTCTTAATCTGAATTTCTTTTCTAACGTGGCTAACTTTTGCATTAAATTCGTTTACTTTATGCTCAAATTCGGTTTCACTTAAATTAGAACGTTCATTTAGCAATTTCTCTTCTAGCGGTTTAAATTCTGCTTCTTTTGCCGCAATATCCTCTTGAATTTTATGATTAAGCTTTTCGATTTTATTACGCAAATCTTTTATAGCTATCGAACCTTCCAATATAGATTGTACATCAGCAACAGCTACTCTAATTTTGAAATTATCTTCTTTAATCGGCACATTTTGTGCTTCCGTGATCGTTGAGAAATTTATTATGAATATGCATAAACATAATATTCGATATATCATTGATAATCCTTTTAGATTAAACTGTGTCGTCGCTAGGATTGTCATACCGCGACTTGACCACGGGATCCAGTTAAAATGTTGTTTCTAGATGCCGTGGTCAAGCCACAGCATGACACCAAGGTCATTTAATCTAAGAATAAATAACATCAAGCGATTTGTCTATAATTAAAAACTTAACTATTACATAACATTGGCACATTCCTGTCCCCCCATGGTATATATTCGCCCCATCCGAATAATAATCACTAGAAAAAGGTTCAAACGGAATAGTGTTTATTTCTTTTTGGCTAAAATAGATACCGTTCTCATCATATATAGCTAGACCATAGGAAATAGGTACAGTTAAATAAACTTTAGTACGTGTTCTACAGCC
Organism: Rickettsia endosymbiont of Ixodes persulcatus; assembly: GCA_027293795.1. Lineage (GTDB taxonomy): Bacteria > Pseudomonadota > Alphaproteobacteria > Rickettsiales > Rickettsiaceae > Rickettsia. Next base: position 62 of record JAPYLE010000208.1, on the reverse strand, counting down.
ATACTGATATCTTTGAATTGCCCCGTAACTTTTCTTATTTCGTTCTTAATCTTAAACCAATA
>JAPYLE010000207.1 GCA_027293795.1 Rickettsia endosymbiont of Ixodes persulcatus | reverse complement strand
TTGGCACCCCTCCTTTTAATCTTCCAGCACTGGGCAGGCGTCAGACCCTATACGTCGTCTATTGACTTTGCAGAGCCCTGTGTTTTTAATAAACAGTCGCTACCCCCTAGTTTGTGCCACCTGCAAATGATTGCCCATATACAGGTCATCTTTCTTCCGAAGTTACAGATGCAATTTGCCTAGTTCCTTCAGCATCGTTCTCTCAAGCGCCTTGGTATACTCTACCTGTCCACCTGTGTCGGTTTTGGGTACGGTCTATAATGAAGGTGTTATTTCCTGGAAAACATTCACTGTACAATCAATCCAATAAGACTGTACAATTTACTATTTTCGTCACATCCCTCAGGTTCAGGAATATTAACCTGATTCCCATCGATTACGCCTCTCAGCCTCATCTTAGGGGCCGACTAACCTTGCGCAGATTAACTTTACGCAAGAACCCTTGGACTTTCGGCGAGAATGTTTCTCACATTCTTTATCGCTACTTATGTCAGCATTCTCACTTCCGATACCTCCAGCAAACCTTACGGTTCACCTTCACAGGCTTACGGAACGCTCCGCTACCATTTATGCCAAATGCATAAATCCGCATCTTCGGTACATGACTTGAGCCCCGTTACATTGTTGGCGCAAGAAAACTTATTTAGACTAGTGAGCTATTACGCTTTCTTTAAATGATGGCTGCTTCTAAGCCAACATCCTAGTTGTTTTGGTCTTCTCACATCCTTTAACACTTAGTCATGATTTAGGGACCTTAGATGGCGGTCTGGGCTTTTTCCCTCTTGACTATGGACCTTAGCACCCATAGTCTGTCTGCTATGCTGTACTCGTCGACATTCGGAGTTTGATTGAGTTTGGTAAGTCTGTGGGACCCCCTAGCTCATTCAGTGCTCTACCTTCGACGGTAACCGCTATAACGCTCTACCTAAATAGATTTCGCGGAGAACCAGCTATATCCGAGTTTGATTGGCCTTTCACCCCTAACCACAGCTCATCCCCTACTTTTTCAACAGTAGTGGGTTCGGTCCTTCAGCGGATTTTACTCCGCTTTCAACCTGGCCATGGCTAGATCACCCGGTTTCGGGTCTAATTCATCTAACTAAAGCGCCCTATTCAGACTCGCTTTCGCTACGCCTACACCTAACGGCTTAAGCTTGCTAGATAAACTAAGTCGCTGACCCATTATACAAAAGGTACGCCGTCACAAGACATATAAATACGCTTGCTCCGACTGCTTGTAAGCACTTGGTTTCAGATACTATTTCACTCCCCTTGTCGGGGTACTTTTCACCTTTCCCTCACGGTACTTGTTCACTATCGGTCACTAGAGAGTACTTAGGCTTAGAGGGTGGTCCCCCTATGTTCAAACAGGATTTCACGTGTCCCGCTTTACTCAAGGACTTCAAACTTTTTACCTATACGGGACTATCACCCTCTATGGTTAACCTTTCCATGTTATTTTAGTTATTTTATTGAAGCCACTGGCCTGGTCCGCGTTCGCTCGTCACTACTAACGGAGTCTCGGTTGATGTCCTTTCCTCCAGCTACTTAGATATTTCAGTTCGCTGGGTTTGCCTCATATAGCTATGTATTCACTATACAATACCTAATAAATTAGGTGGGTTTCCCCATTCGGAAATCTTCGGATCAAAGCTTATTCACAACTCCCCGAAGCTTATCGCAGCGTATTACGTCCTTCATCGCCTTCTAGTGCCAAGGCATCCACCAAATGCTCTTATTATATTTACTTACGCTTTTAACTTGAGATTACATGATGCATACAGAACTAATTTCACAATTATTTTCAGTATCTACTCACGATATAAATTTTTATTATCGCGGTGTATTTAGTTTTTAGCTTTATCAACTTTTTAAACAGCTACAAAGATTTACGTTTCAAACTTTGTGTGATGACTTTATATCTATATTTTTAAAGCTTGTCAAACACTAATTTCAAATAATTTTAATTTTATTTTTTATGAGATGCCTACAAAGTTATTTGTATTGATAATTAAAGAGATTTTATAGCGAAAATTAATAAGATTTTGAAAGGATGTTTCCCTATTTCAAAATCGTACAATTTGCGGCAAAAAATAACTTAATTAGCTTTAAAATTAACTTTGTAGGCATCCTCTAAGTTATTTTAACCTCTTTTTAGAGTAGACTTTGTCGGCTTTTTGTTTAGACTTGCGGCACCTAATTTTGTATCTACCTTACCACCTAAATCTTCAAACAAGAATCTGCCTTTTTGTAAAATATGATTTACTGCCTTCATTTCACCTTCTCTGTTTATCAAACCGTTTTGAGTTTTAACAAACAATAATTTACCGTCTTTTCTACATACTATATTTTCATCAATTCCAAAATCCTTTATTTAAATTACCGTTCTTATCAAATTTACCTAAAATATTTTTCTGTAAATCAGCAAATTCGGCATGAGCATATAATTTTGAAATTTCTTTTATTTGCTTTGGATCAGTTATATGTTCTCCGGCTTTGTTAATAAATAAAGCCACTAATCTCATATTGAGATGTTTTGCCGTGTAGAGTTTTTTTCACAAGGAATTGAGTTTTCGTAAGTAGCTTAGTTTGATCTTCTAATTCATCGTCTACTATATTAATTACTTTCCTTTTTATAGAATAAATATCACTGTTCTTTTCTAGCTTTGAGGTAAACTCCTTAACGTCTAAATTATCATTAAACTTAACTTCTTTTTCATCTTTACCCATAATAATACTCTTACTTTAATACTGTATCTTTTAAAATATTTGTACCACGTAAAAATTCTTCTATATTCAAAACTTTTTTACTCTCTTGTTGAAGTTTTTTCACTCGTAATATACCGCTTCCACAAGCTATTTCCAGCTTATCGCTAATAACGGTACCGGGAGTAAAGTGATGATCCGCATTTAAATATTCTGCTTCAAGAATTTTAATTATTTTATCATCATAACTAAAATATGCTCCAGGCCAAGGATTCATGCCCCTTATTTTACAGTCAATAGAATAAGCGGAATCCTGCCAATTAATTTTTCCTTCTTCTTTGGTTAGTTTATGAGCATACGTAATGCCGTCGCTTGACTGTTTTATCGGTACTATATTATCGATATTTGCAAGCGTTTTAATTAATAATTCCGCTCCTAAATTAGCACATTTATTATGCAATTCTTCCAATGTTGTTCTTTCTTCTAAATCAAAATCTTCTTTCATCAATATATCGCCTGTATCAAGCCCTGTATCCATACGCATAATACATACGCTACTTGTTTTATCTCCCTCAATAATAGTACGTTGTAGAGGAGCCGCTCCTCTGTGATGAGGCAAATCGGATGGATGGATATTAAGACAACCGTATTTTTTAGCATCTAATATAGCTTTCGGCACAATAAAACCATATGCAATAACAACTATAATATCAGCATTAACTTTATTAATTAGATTTATTGTTTCATCATTACGAAGAGTAGAAGGAGTATAAACAGGGATTTGATGCTCAAATGCTAATTGATGTATCGGGGATTTAGCTAAGCTAAGACCTCTGCCCTTAGCTTTAGGTTGCTGCGTAAAAACAGCCGGAACTTCGTGATGAGCTATAAGTTTTTTAAGAGCGGGAACCGCAAATTCAGGTGTTCCCATAAAGATTACTTTCACACTATATTATTTTTGAGTTTCTTGAGCTTACGAAGTACCACATCTCGTTTTAGACTACTTAAATAATCAATCATAAGCTTACCTTCCAAATGATCATACTCATGCTGAATAACTCTTGCAAGCCAATCGTTTGCCTCAAGCTCTTGTTGCTTATTATGATAGTCTAAATACCTAACCTTTATAGATTCCGGTCGTGCTACCCCAACACGTTGCTGTGGTACTGAAATACATCCCTCATTAGCCGTAACTAGCTCTTCTGATTTTTCTATTATTTCAGGATTTACTATAAAAAGCGGGTAAAAATCTTTTGGTCTTTCTACCGGATCATGATCTTTTATATCAATTACTAAAATACGTTTTAATATGCCTACTTGTACTGCGGCAAGCCCTGCACCGTCTTCATGGTACATAGTTTTAAGCATATCATCCATAAATTTTCGTGTTTGATCGGTAACTTCTAAAACCCTATGAGATTTCTGTTTTAACCTTTCATCCGGTGCCATTACTATCGGTAATATTGACATAATTTTAAGTTTAGTAATTTCATTTTAATATACCATAAAACCGCCTAAATGTAAAGAAAGCAAAACCAAGCTTAAAATTCTCTAGTAGTTACATAATAAGCTCACCTAATAATAAATTTATTGAGTTAATAGTATTTAGTAAAAAATAATGGCAAATATCAGATAACATTGTTAATAAATAAAAGCTCGCATAAAATTAAGGAGGAATAATAATGCATTGGGGTGATATTGAAGAAATTGCCGAACAACTCGAAGAACATTGTAGTGATCAGTATAATGAAAAAAATTTCATTATCAAAGCTAGAGAAACTGATTAGAGATTTAAAGGACTTTGAAGATGAAGAGAAAAAAGTTGAAGAAGTTACGTTAGAAGAAATTTTAGATAAATTGGAAGAAACACGAGAAGAAATGAGAGAAATTGATTAAGTAGCTTTTTGAGTTACAGCAAAAGGCATTATGGTATTGACATTAAATTTAAAAGTGAGCTTAACGGAACGTATATTAATACGTTAGTATAAGCGAATCTTGCAAAATTTGGTGTCAAGAGCGGTAATGTTGAAGCTGTATTTTTAGGCATTAAATTAACTTTATAAAAATATAGCGACTGCCTAAAAAAACTCTTAAAGTCATTAGCTTTGAGCTAAATTTCTTATCAAACTTTCCTCCGATAGCCATCGACACTACCCCTATAACAAGAACCTTAAGGGTTAAACTAATCGCAATTAATAACCATATCATAATTTATTACTCAATATATAACTTCTACACAAAGATTATGACCTTGTTGCATGGATTAGTTTTTCCGTCATTGCGAGGAAAATTATGAAGTAATTGACGAAGCAATCCAGTAAAAAATGCTAATTTTAGCATTTTTTTACTATTTCTCTGGATTGCCACGCTCCTTCCAGTCGCTCGCAATGACGACTTGGGTATCCATACAACAAAACCTACAAGCTCGCAGGATGACAGGGGTGGAATCGAGCCACGTAACAACTATACCTATTCAGGCTGATCTAAATTCTCTAACTCATTATCTTCTTCGCTTTCGGAAGTTTCAGCAATTAAAGAGATAGACACGACTTTTTCACCGTCATCTAGTTTAAACAGGATTACACCGCTAGTGTTACGTCCCGTAACACGCACTGACTCAAGTTTACAGCGAATTAACTTGCCGCTATTGGTGACCAGCATTAACTCATCATCCATTTTAACCGGCATAACACCAACAACTAAACCGGTTTTATCGTTAATATCCATATTGATTATACCGCTACCGCCTCGATCAGTAATCCTATAGCCATATGCCGAGCTTCTTTTACCAAAACCGTTCTCGGTTACGGTTAAAATGAATTCTTCGGAATTTGCCATTTCCAAAATAGAATCTAGAGTTAAACTTACGCCCAGTTCTTCAGGATTGAATGACTCTCCCTTAGCAATCTCGAGTCTTTGCTCCCACGGCACGGATAAATAAGCATCTCTATCCTCTTTTGTACTGCTAATACCTTTAAGCACAGTCATAGAAATCACGGAATCCTCTCCAGCAAGCTTCATACCTCGTACACCATCGGAAGTACGGCTTTTAATAACACGTAGCGATTCAACAGAGAATCTTAAAGCTTTACCGGCTTTGGTGGCAAGTAAAATATGCTCGTCTTCTTTACATGGTTTTACGTCAATTAATTTATCGTCCTCATCAAGCCTAATAGCAATTTTACCGTTTGACTGAATCTTTTTAAAATCTAATAAATCGCTTCTTCTGATATTACCCTTGGCAGTTGCGAACATAATGTTTAAATTATTCCACTCATCTTGATTTTCAGGTAGCGGCATAATATTTGTAATATGCTCATTTTCTTTCAGCGGTAATATATTAACCATTGGTCTACCCTTACCTTGCGGATTACTTAAAGGCAGTTTATACAGTTTTAAACTATAAACCTGGCCGATATTTGAGAAGAATAACATTGGGGTATGAGTGCTACCGACAAAAACTTGCGTGGTAATATCTTCATCACGCATTGAAAGCCCTGATCTTCCTTTACCCCCACGTTTTTGCGAACGATAGCTACTCAGAGGTACACGCTTGATATAACCTCCAAGCGTTACGGTTACCACCATTTCTTCACGCTGAATTAAATCTTCTATATCTTGATCAAATTCGCCAAATTCAATTGAAGTAAGTCTAGGAGTTGCAAATTCTTCTTTAACTTTAATTAGCTCTTCTTTTAAAATTTCAAGTAAACGTTCACGCGAACCAAGTATATTAAGATATTCGATAATTTCCGTAGCAAGGTTCTTTAAATCTTCTTCAAGCTTATTTTTCTCCATAGCGGTTAGACGTTGTAGTCTCATTTCTAAGATTGCCTTAGCTTGCACTTCAGTCAAGCTGCATTTACCATGCTCGTTTAGCATTGCTTTATCATCAACCAGCTTTACAAGAGGTAGAATATTTAATGCATCCCATTTGCGTGCCATTATTTCTTGTTTAGCAGCATTTGGATCATTTGCAGCTTTAATAATACGTATTATTTCATCGATATTGCTAACGGCAATAGTTAGCCCTAATACAATATGTGCCTTTTCTCTTGCTTTATTTAGCAAATATATAGTACGGTTAGTAATTACTACTTCCCTAAAACTAACAAAAGCAGCAATTACTTCTTTTAAATTCATAATTTTCGGTAGCCCGTCTTTAAGAGCAAGCATAATAACACCAAAACTGGTTTGAAGCTGCGTACAAGCATATATTTGATTTAAGACTACTTCAGCCACTACGTCTTTTTTTAGTTCAATAAAAATCCTTACGCCGTTTTTATTCGATTCGTCACGTAAATCACTTATACCATCTACACGTTTTTCCTTAACCATTTCAGCGATCTTCTCAACAAGCCTCGCTTTATTTACCATATACGGTATTTCGGTAATAATAATTGCTTGACGGCTATTACCTATATTCTCAATCTCGGCCCGACCTCGCATAATGATACTACCTCTACCGGTAAGATATGCGGATCTAATACCGCTAATGCCTAAAATCATCGAACCCGTAGGAAAGTCCGGTCCTTTAACGACTTCGAGTAAATCTAGAATCTCTATATCGTTATTATCTGCATATAAACAACAAGCATCAATCACTTCACCAAGATTATGAGGAGGAATATTAGTTGCCATACCAACAGCAATACCGCCGCTACCGTTAACCAATAAATTTGGAAACATTGCAGGAAGCACCGACGGCTCTTCTTCAGAACCGTCGTAATTAGGATTAAAGCTAACGGTTTCTTTATCAATATCTTCCACAAGTTTATGCGAAACCTTAGCCATTCGAGATTCGGTATACCTCATTGCCGCCGCTGCATCACCGTCCATTGAGCCGAAATTACCCTGCCCGTCTACAAGCGGTAAACGCAAGGAAAAATCTTGTGCCATACGTACTAATGAGTCGTAAATAGCACTATCCCCGTGTGGATGGTATTTACCCATCACGTCACCGACTATTCTAGCTGATTTTCTATAAGGTTTGCTAGCATGATTACCGGCTTCATGCATGGAATAGATAATTCGGCGATGTACCGGCTTTAAGCCGTCTCGAACATCCGGTATAGCTCTACTTACTATAACGCTCATAGCATAATCAAGATAAGATACTTTCATCTCATCTTCGATATTTACCGGTACTAAATTAGGAGAATATTTATCAGTCACGATTACTTAGCCTTAAATTTAATGAATTATATTTAATTATAGAGACATAATAAATTTCTTTCAAGGATTGCTTGTATTTAATAATCGTAAGAGTTAACAAACTTCTATTATATATTAGGTGCTGTGAAGGAAAATTAATTACTTCCTAGCTTACTCCGAATTAGTATTAAATAGCCACACTAAATGTATATAAATATCCAGCATTCCAATTTCCTCCTTAGTGAATTTATAAGGAGATTTTATATAAATAAGTTTTTTGGCGTCTTGCTTCTTTATTTGATTAGGTAGTAAATATACATATAATCTATGTTCTTCTTAATCCTGAGACTCCTTATTATGTAGCACTTCATACAAGGCTGTTACATCCTTTTTAGATGAAGTAAAAAAGGATGTAACAGCTTCTTCTAACTTGTTTCTAAAATAAACTACTTAACTCTTGATCACCTGCTAGCTCTTCCTGCAAAATCATCCTTATATAATCTCATTTAAAATAAGATTTGATATTTTCTAAAAAAGAATTAGCATAATTCTCAGTTCTAGAACTTTTAAGGTTTTTTCATATTTTGATATTTTAGAAATAATGATTCCGATTAGAAAAATAACCATACTTATTAAGAAAGGATATAAGATATTTAATTGATCAAACATCATTAATTTCATGTAATTTAGTTTACATTACATAATAGTAGTAACATTTATTTAAATTTCAACTTAAATATTTTTTATTGTCCCAAATTTGGGAGAAAAACCCTGCACTGCAAGTGCGGGGTTTTAACATATAGGATGTGGAGATGCAATATTACAAGAAGACAAGCCACACAGTTTACGACTGTACTTATATAGTATGGGTTACCAATATATTGTTGGCGATATTGGTAGAAGAGTTAAAGACTTAACCCGGGAGATATGT
>JAPYLE010000206.1 GCA_027293795.1 Rickettsia endosymbiont of Ixodes persulcatus | reverse complement strand
TCTTTCCCCTTGAACTAACAAAAATAAAACATATATAGTATGTACATTTAGAGATTTAATAATTGGAGGTTAAAATGTCTTTTAAACCATTACATGATAGAATTGCAATAAAGCCTATCGAACACGAAGAAAAAACTAAAGGTGGAATTATTATTCCTGATACTGCTAAAGAAAAGCCTATGCAAGGTATCGTCACCGCTGTAGGCACAGGTACTCGTAATGAAAAAGGTGAAGTCCATCCTTTAGAGTTAAAAGTCGGTGACAAAGTTTTATACGGTAAGTGGGCAGGTACCGAAATTGAAGTTAAAGGCGAAAAACTGATCGTTATGAAAGAAAACGATGTTCTTGGTATAATTAATTAATTAATTGTTTATTTGTAAAAGGAGAAATTAAATATGGCAACAAAACTTATTAAACACGGTTCAGAAGGCCGTGAAGAAATGCTAAAAGGTGTTGATATACTTGCAAATGCAGTAAAAGTTACTTTAGGTCCAAAAGGAAGAAACGTACTTATCGAGCAGTCATTCGGTGCACCGAAAATTACTAAAGACGGTGTTACGGTTGCAAAATCGATTGAGTTAAAAGATAAAATTAGAAATGCAGGAGCTCAGCTATTAAAATCAGCCGCCACTAAAGCTGCGGAAGTAGCAGGTGACGGTACTACTACAGCTACGGTACTTGCTAGAGCTTTGGCTCGTGAGGGTAATAAGCTAGTAGCTGCCGGTTATAATCCTATGGACTTAAAGCGTGGTATGGATTTAGCAGTAAACGCAGTAGTAGAAGAAATTAAAAAATCTAGTAAAAAGATTAATAGTCAAGAGGAAATAGCTCAGCAACCATCTTCTCGGAATTTGTTACAAAATACGGTGATAGATAACCTCTATCAAACATCATACCTTTAACTACTTCAACATCGAAGCTAAAATTCTTTGCTTCTTCAACGGTTATCACACCTTCTTTCCCCTTGAACTAACAAAAATAAAACATATATAGTATGTACATTTAGAGATTTAATAATTGGAGGTTAAAATGTCTTTTAAACCATTACATGATAGAATTGCAATAAAGCCTATCGAACACGAAGAAAAAACTAAAG
>JAPYLE010000205.1 GCA_027293795.1 Rickettsia endosymbiont of Ixodes persulcatus | reverse complement strand
AATGATTTAAAGCAGTTCCTTAAGAAATTAATTATAGATTGGGGAAAATTTTCTTTGGAAGATAAATATCGTAAAACCAGATTATCTTCCTTAAATACACTAAAATTATTAACAATTATGGCTTAACTTGATGCGTATGGTACCGCCTAGCGTGCTAAAAAAACTTCCAAACATATTTACCATATTATAATTTAATATGGATTGATATTAGCATTATGATGTGGTAACACTAATATATTAAATTTCGTCATTGCGAGCGCGGTGCGGATCTATGTTATTCCCGCATAAGCATTGTTTCGTGGATTGGAAAACGTGTTTGGTGTCATACCGTGCTTGACCACGAAACTTAAAATACTAATAATTTTAGTATTTTTAACTGGATCCCACGATCGAGTCGCGGGATGACAGGGGGAGGGAACCGATCCACGCAATAACACTTTTCCGCCTACGCGGGAATGACATAAAAAGCCTTAGGAATGACACTAAAAATGGAAACCATAAATGTTTAAAAAATATATATTCATTTTAATATTATTTATTGCGTCTATAGCTCGTGCAGAGATTATAGAAGTAGATAGCTTGAATAAAATAAAGCAAGATTTTAATAAAAATTATGCACCGCAGGATTTATTAGTAGTAACAGTTTTAGATGAATTTCTGTTTAAGTCTTTAGTTCCTATCGGTAAACAAATTGATAAGGATATTTATTTAAAAATAACTCCTCTTTTGCGTAATATTAATACAAATCCAAAAGCTATTTATGTAGATCAATTGATTTTAACTAATGATAAATATAATAAAGAGTTACAAGAATCGGATTTTCCAAATTTTGTAAGTGAAATTAGTAATAGTAAAATCCCTATAATAGCTGTAAATAAAGGATTTACCGGTAATTTTAATAATATTCCTAAATTTGAAATATGGTTTGCCGATTACTTAAAGAAAAATTTCGATATTGATTTTTCAAATAGTTTTCCAAACAATAATTATATTATTTTTAATAATTTAGACAGTTTTGCTAATACTTATCCGGTATTTTATAAAGGTATATTGACCGGTAATAATATACCGGAAGCAGAGATGATTTTTAAATTCCTTATTCAAATAAGATTTATGCCTAAAGCTTTTATAATGATTAGCAGTAACATAGAATTATTAAAATCAATGGAATTTCAACTTAGTAGTTATAGTTCTAATATATTATTTATCGGTTATTATTATAATAATAAAAATACCCAAGAAGATCCAGATGTAGCAAATTATACTAAACTAATTAATGATTTAATACCTCAAATAAATAAAGTAAAAAGAAATAATCCGCCTTTAAAGAATAATAATACAAAAGGTAAAGATCCTTATGACAAAAGTAGACCTCTTGAATAACCTCCTTCCAAAGGTAATTTGTACGTCAATCCGTCACGTACTTTTTTGTACGCTGCGGTGCTACGTTCCGTGTTTCCTTCAAATTCCTCTTTATGAAGGAGGTTATTCAAGAGGTCTAATCAATAAAGTTTTATTGAGTTTACTTTGCTTAGTTATTTCGTATGCGGGCTACGGTCAAATTATTCCTACTTACTCCGTAGATTCGATAACAATGAAAAATTTATTACCGAAGATAGATGCAGATACGCTGGTACTTGTAAATATAGATAATACTATTATAACACCGAAATCAAAATTATTTCGATACCAAGATAATTCTTATATAAATTTTACTAAATATTTATATAGTCTTGCAGTGGATAACTCATCAGTTAATAAAACTATTGCACAATTGATAGAGCAGCGTCAAATGATGCTTGTTGAATCTAAATGGGTAGATTTAATTAATAAGATGAAACAGCAAGGTGCAACGGTTTTAGGTCTTCAGGAAATAACAACCCCATGTAATTTAATTGAAAATTATGAAGGATGGCTATATACCTTACTTTACGGACTTAATATTAATTTTACTAATAAAGTTAATGATAAAGATGTATTTAGATTTAATCCAAGTGATGCCGGAGCCCCTATTTTTTATTTAGGTATAATATTTACCGGTAATATAAATAAAGTAAAAACTCTTATAGAGTTCTTGAAAATTATACCAAAACAACCTACAAAAATAGTAATTTTTGCAAATAATAAAAAAGATTTAGAAAACATGGACTCTTATTTAAGAATGGTTGATATAGAATATTACGGTATTGAATATTTGGGGTGGACGCAATTACCTGGGTCACCTGATCATCAAATCGCTGAGTTACAGCAGGCTGCGCTTCTAAATACCGGTCAATGGTTAGAGGACGATATCGCTGCAAAAATGTTAAATAAATAATATGGACAATAATTTAATAGCTGCTTTAAAAGATTTAATTATTAATACCGGCAAGATTGCACTAGATATAAAAAAGGCCGGGATATTGACTGATATTAAATCAGACGGTTCTTTCGTCACTAATGCTGATAAGGAAATTAGTAAAATAATTTATCAAACTCTACAAACCTTAACCCCACAAATAGCTATAGTATGTGAAGAGCAGCCGCTACCTATATTCAGCAGTGATACTTTTTGGTTAATTGATCCTATTGACGGGACACGAAGCTATGTAAACGGTAAAAGTACATATACGGTAAATATAGGGCTTATTGAAAACAATATTCCGACCATTGGCTTAGTATACCAACCTGAAGCGGATAAATTATATTATACAAATGCGAAACAACAATTAAAAATCGAACAAAATTCTTTGGAAACACCTATTAACTACGAATCTAAAAGAGAGGAATTTAATGCGGTAATAGGTTTTTATAGTTCAAATAAAGCTACTAAAGAATTTTTAAGCAAATATTCATTCGGTAAAATAAATGCCGTAGGTAGCTCAATCAAATTATGCTTAATTGCTGAAGGAGCAGCTGATATATATCCAAAATTCGGTCACACTATGGAGTGGGATATAGCGGCAGGTCATGCTTTAATTAGAGCCGGTGGCGGTAATATTTTAGATTGCGACGGAAAAGAAATTACTTACGGTAAAGAAAATTTTGCTAATCCTAATTTTTTCGCCTGTAGCAAATATTGGTTAGAAAAGAGTAAAAGTATCATCTCGCGACTTGATCGCGGTATCCAAAAGCAATATTTTTAACTGGATACCGCGATCAAGTCGCGAGATGACAATCATTTTTGGATTCCCCGCTTTTGTGGGAATGACATCCTAAACGTTCGTATAGTTAAGCCACGGGGTGACATCGAAGCGTTTAATGACATTTAGTTAATTAAATATTTAAAAATTAAAAGGGGATTTTTTATGGGCGAGATTTTAATCGATAGCAAAGAAGCAGTATTAGAGTTCTTCACAGATGAAACATATTCAAGTGGTGAATATAATACTCCGACAATATTTGATCTAGTAAATTCAGGAGATATTTTTACTTCTGCAGAATTAGAAACTCCAACAACTATACCTTCGGATGATACTTTTACTGTAATGTATAACACAGCAGTAAAATTAGTAAGCTTATTAGTAGGATATATGTATGGTTTCTTTTGGGGTGGTAAATAATTTGTAGATTCTTGCTTTTAGTGGCGTTATTTATGTCATTCCCGCGTAAGCAGGAATCCAAAAGAAATAATTTTAGATATTGGTACAAAAATACATATTTGATAAAATAAACATATATAAAAAACTTGTTTTTTATATATGTTTTAATGGATTCCCGCTTACGCAGGAATGACATCGAACGCTTTTTTTAATCCATGCAACACTGCCAACTCGCATTAACCCATTTTCTTTAACTCATAAATTAGCTCAAGTGCTTCTTTAGGGGATAGTTTATCAGGATCAATAGTTCTAAATTTTGCATCTAATTTGCTACTTATAGTAGTTTTATTAGGTTCGAGGTTAAACAAACTCAAATTATTTAATTCCGTCGATAAGATATTTTTTCCTTTACCGGTAGAAGTTTTTTCAAATTTAAGCAGAATCTGCTCAGCTCTATTTATAACGCTCGCAGGAAGACCAGCTAAGGCTGCAACATGAATACCATATGACCTATCAGCGGCACCTGAGATAATATTATGTAAAAACAGAATATCTTTACCTGACTCCTCAATAGCGATAGTATAATTTTGCAAAGCCGGCAGAAAATTACTCATAACGGTTAGTTCATGATAATGTGTAGCAAAAAGACAGCGGCATTTCAGCTTATCATGGATATATTCAAGTACCGACCATGCTATAGATACGCCGTCGTAAGTGGAAGTGCCTCTACCTACCTCATCAAGTATGATTAGTGAGTTTTTTGTAGATTGGGCAAGAATTGCCGAAGTTTCAAGCATCTCTGCCATAAATGTCGATTGTCCCTTAATTAAATCATCGGCAGCACCTATTCGGCTAAATATTTTATCGACTACTCCTATTTTGGCACTTTTTGCCGGTACAAACGAACCTATTTGAGCAATGATTGCAATAATGGCATTTTGTCGTAAGAAAGTACTTTTGCCTGCCATATTAGGACCAGTAATTAACCAAATACGCTCAAACTCCGATAATCGGCAGTCATTATATACAAAGCTTTTGCTTTCTCGCTGCAGTGCTTTCTCTACTACAGGATGTCGTCCTTTAACGATATCAAAACTTAAATCATCGGTAAATTCAGGCTTAACATAATCATATTCATCAGCGATATAAGCAAAATTACAAAATACGTCAAGTCCGCTTAAGGAGCTTGCAAGCATTTGTAAATAAGGAGCTTTTTCGATTACTTGCCTACAAATACCCGCATATAATTCTTTTTCTAAGCTTATTACTAAAGTCTTAGCATTGACTAGGTCACTTTCAAGCTTTTGTAATTCAGTAGTAGTATAACGTACGCTGTTAACTGTTGTTTGACGGTGAATAAATTTAGGATCGGTAATTTTATTAGTATTTTTAGCAGTTATATCGATAAAAAGACCTATAACATTATTATGGCATATTTTTAATCTATCTATACCCGTTTCTTTGCTATATTGATCTTTGAGCTTTTCAATATGTAATTTTCCGTTATTAATTAAATCATGTAATTGTGCTACTTTTGGATGATATTCATGTTTTATTATACCGCCTTCATTTAAGTTGTTTGGAGCATCTTCCCGTATTGTTGCCTCTATTAAATTATATAATTCTTCGTTGCCTGTGAGAGGTTTAATAATTTTTTCAATAAAATTAGGTAAATTAAAACCGTAAACATCAAAAAATACTCCTTTAATAATCGTTGCCGTTTCTAAAGTATATTTAATACTAAGTAAATCACGACCTGAGCTTCTATTCATTGTAATACGGGTTAAGCAGCGTTCTATATCGCTAGTTTTTTTTAAGTATTCACGGGTTTTTAAAACTATTTCCGGATTAGAATAAAAGAAATCGGTAATATTTAAACGGTGATTTATTTTGGCAATGTCGGTTAAAGGACTAGAAAGAAAATTATATAATAAACGTCCGCCTTGTTTAGTAACCGTATGATTAATGGTGCTTAGTAAACTTCCTTTCGAGCCGCCTTGTGAGTTTGTTACAATTTCAAGGTTGCGTCTAGTTGCAAAATCAATAGTCATATAGCTATGAAAATTGATAATCCTAGGGATCGGCAAATTAGGGATATTTTGTTTTTGCGTTAACGATAAATATTCTAAAATGCTACCTATAGTACAAATTTGACCGCTAGATATCTCGCCAATTCCTTTAATATCTTTCATTTTATAAAAATCTAAAATAATTTTTTCACATTTATTAACTGCAAAAAAACTATCTACTTGATAGGTAATACGAAAATTTAATTGTTTGAAGATATTATCTGCAAGATTAGAAGATCTTAGATTTTCGCTAAGTAAAATTTCACGAGGTTTTAAACGGGCAAGTTCATTAAGAATTTCGGCTTCTGGTACATTAACTACAAAAATTTTAGAAGTAGAAAGATCAATATAACAAAGGCTAGCTGTTTCTTTATTCTTCGGTATTACAAGACTTGCTAAATAATTAGGTTCGGCTGAAGCAATTAAATTTTCTTCAATTATAGTACCTGGGGTTATAATCCTTGTAACGTCTCTACTAACTACCGCTTTATAACCGCCTCTATTTTTTGCTTCTTCAGGTGTTTCAAGTTGATCACAAATAGCAACTTTATAATTTTCTTCGATTAACTTAGTTAAATAGTTCTCAAGAGCATGATAAGGTATACCGCACATTGGGACCTCCTCTTCACCGTTTTTGCCTCTTTTTGTTAGAGCTATGCCAAGTACGTTACTTGCAAGAATTGCATCCTCATAGAACATCTCATAAAAATCACCCATTCTAAATAATAGTAAACAATCTAAATGAGCAAATTTAATGTCTAGGTATTGCTGCATCATTTTCGTTGCAACATCATAATTATATTTTTGTTTAAACTCTTGAAGATTCATATTAAGCAGCATAATACATTTCCTTTCTTTGAAGAATTCATATATAAACACGCTTCTCCAAAGAAGCTTTAAAATCATGAGTAATAAAGGTGGAAACCACTTTTCACCTTTATTACAAAATTTATTTTTTATTTGTTATCTTTCATACTCTTCATTTATTCAGAGTACATATTGGTTTATCAAAATATATAGGAATGTCTCATTAAGTTAAATATATATTTTTGGAGAAAAATTACAAAACTTAAATTTAATTATAATGCTGCATTATTAAATTATTTCTGCTATTATCAACTTATACTGAAAATATTTAATTAGATCATTATGAAAACGCAGCTTGTAGCTCTCACTAATAGAGGGTAAATGACAATTCCAAGTTATATTAGAGAGAAATTAAATTTATCTACAGGAAGTAAGCTAGAGCCAATAGTACAAGATAATTCTTTCATGATAATACCTATAAATAAATCAGTTAAAAACTTGAAACATATTTTACCAAAACCTAAAAATACTCTAACTATAGATGCAATGAATGAAATTACTAAAGGTTCATATGATAGGAATTGATACAAATATTCTAATTCGTTACTTAACCGAAGATGGTAAAGTACAAAGCATCAAAGCTATAGAATTAATAGAAAAATATTCCGGTAAAGAAAATTCAATATTTATAAATAATATATTTATATGTGAATTAGTTTGGGTATTAGAAAAAGGCTATAAATATTCAAAAGAGCAAATAGTTTTAGTACTAAAAGAAATATTTAGTACAATTGAATTTAGTTTTGAGAATCAACAAGTCTTATGGTTATCTGTTTTAGAATACGAAAATTATAAAACAGATTTTTTCGATATAAATAGGTAAGCTAAATATATTTAATGGTTGTAATTATACTGTTACTTTTGATAAAGCTGCAAGCGAACTAACAATGTTTAATAGTTTACAAAATTACTTTATCTTTGATAAGCGGGTGCTATGTCTGCCGCCTTCAAATTTAGTGGTTAAAAACCTATCTATAATATCAAATACTATTTCATGATCTATGGTTTTTGCACCGAGTATTAGGATATTGGCGTCATTATGAGCTTTAGCATTTTCGGCAGTTAATATATCATTGCATAAAGCGGCTCTTATTTCCGAGCTGCGATTAGCAGCTATAGACATACCTATCCCCGTATCATTAATTAAAATACCGATAGGTGCTAATTTTTCAATAATAGTATTTACCACTTTCTTAGCATAATCAGGATAATCAACGGTTTGTGTATTATTTGTTCCGCAATCATAAATCTTTAAAGATTTCTGTTCTAAATAATCGATAATTTTAGACTTAAGCTTGTAACCTGAATGGTCACTAGCTATGACAATATTATAAGTTTTCATAGTTAATTTTTTGATGGAAAATAATGATAAAAATTATATACTATGTAAGATTTGTTTTCTAATGTAAATAATAGTTTTGTTAAATATATGAAATATCCTGTTGCACCTAGTGCTATTATATGTTTTTGTTTGATTGCTTGCGTTGATCAGCCACCTGCTCCAATTGAGTATAAAGTAGGGGCTATTACCGCAAATAATAATCCTACCGAACTAGATCACGATGAGGGACTAATAGTTCAAAGAACTATGGAAGATACTACTACATCAGAAAAAGTTAGCGGTATACTCGAAGAACCAAAGGCAAAAATTATAGAAGATGATAATGATGATATTGAGATCCCTATATCTCGGTATGAAGACGAAGATGAAGAAGTGATAGAACAATTAAACTTTGCAAAACCGTTAAACGGGGTAATTATTACCGAGTTTAAAGCCGGTAAAAGTAAAGGGATAGATATTGCAGCTAAAGAACATAGCGAAGTTAAATCTATAGCTGCAGGAACGGTAATATATTCAGGTTTTAATAAACAATTCGGTAATTTAGTAATAGTTAAATTAGATAAAGACGATCTAGAAGTAGCATATGCTAATTTAGACGATTTATTACTTAAAAAAGGTGATAAGGTTGCTAAAAATAGTGTTATCGGGCATGTAGAACATAAGTTATATTTTGCTATGCGTAAAGACAAAGTAGCAGTTGATCCAAGCAAATATATACCTAGCCTAAATGAATAATAATAGTATTTTAGATAGAAGATTTTGTTACTCTTACCAAATACCTCAAAATGTTATAGTAAAGAGAAGTGCTAAAGCTAAAAATATAGCTATCCGAATTACGTCTAAAGGGGCAGAGCTTGTATTACCTCTTAAGGTAAAGGCTGAAAAAGGTCATAATTTTCTGTTAAGTAAAGAATATTGGGTTAGGCAAAAATTACGTAGTAATGTAACTGAGATACCAAAGGATGAAGATAAGATTTCTATTTTAGGTAAATCTTATGAAATAATACATATTGATTCGTCTAAAAATCAGATAAAATTAAATAATTCTACATTAGAAGTGTATTGCAGTAGGGTACTAAAAAAACTTAGTATAGAAGTATTCCTTAAAAAGAAATTATTAGCAGAAATAAAAATAATAGTAGAGAATATATCCAAAAAACATAATTTGACTTATTCCAATATTAGAATAATGGAAAATGTTACTCATTGGGGATGTTGTTGTAGTAGAGGAAACCTTGCTTTTAATTGGCGAGTAGTTTTCGCTCCCTTTGAAGTACTGAAATATTTAGTAGCTCATGAAATGGCGCATTTAAAAGAAATGAACCATAGCGAAAATTTTTGGCAGCTAGTTGAGAATATATATCCCGAATACCAACCGGCAAAATTATGGCTGAAAAGAAACGGTAAGAGTTTATATAGTTATTTGCCATGAGGGGTAAGGTTTGCCTGTGTGGATTCAAGAAAAGTACTGGATGTCATACCGTGGCTTGACCACGGTATCCAAAAAATAATTAAAAAAGACTGGATCCCGCGACTTGATCGCGGGATGACATTAGAGATTACTGGATTCCTGCGAAAGCAGGAATGAACGTAATACTTGCAACAAAAAATACAGAGGATAGAATGCACAACACCACAAAAAGAGTAGTAGTTCCAGCACTTGAAG
>JAPYLE010000204.1 GCA_027293795.1 Rickettsia endosymbiont of Ixodes persulcatus | reverse complement strand
CCAGATAGTTATCATAACGAGATAGCACGAGACGTGTATAGTATTGTCTCAGAGTGGAGTAGTAGATACGCACTAGACAATGCTGACAAAAACAAGATTGCACATGCAGTATATGAAGAACATTGCAGTCTAAAAGCTTGGAAGCAGAAATCATATGAGCAAGTAGCGACTAGCTATAAACTTTATTCTGATTTAAAAAACGCCTAGAACAGACAAGATTAGCGGATATTGAAAGAGAAGCAGAACGCAAGACCTTAATATCGCATACGGAGCAAATCAAACATGAGATATTGACCTCCAAGACAGTACCAGAGGTATTTGTAGCTTTAGAAAAAGATCAGCAATTTTTTGTAGCATTAAATGGCAATATCAAATATACAACATTTAATTATGAATTTGTGGAACTAGCGGAGCAAGCTCTTGAACATCAAGAACAACAACTTTTACCTAAATTAGAAGATGTGGCAGCAGCAGTAGAGCGTAATTACGTCTTCAGTACGCAGGACATATTAGCACAGCTTAAGGATAGCAAGAATCTAGAAGAGACATATAAGCATTTTGATAGCAGTTTAGAGCGTCATCAGTTAGAGACCCAGCATCAGATGGTTCAGCAAGATAAAGCAAATGCTAAAACATCCGATGAAATGTTAGTGGCAATTAGTCGTGAGCATGAGTTCTTTAAGTCTCTTGATGGTAAGCTTAAATATGCAGAGAAGTATGACAGTAGTGTATTATCGGCGATCTCAAATGCTAAGACTATAGAGCAAGATAAGTTAATTACTAATATGCATAATATGGTAGTATATGCCCAAAAACATGGTATATTAAATGATCAAGATATACTAAATCAATTTAACTTTTCTGATAGTCATCATGTGCTTAATAATTTAAGTAAAACATGTGAGAAGCATTATATGGATCATCATAATGAGAATATTAAGCAGCTATTAGATGATGAGCATGTGATGGTAGGAGCTAAGAAATATTCATGCCCGCTTAAATATATGAAGCATGAGATGCAAAATAATATACCAGGCTTTGTAGATGAGAAGCAAATAGCTACAACCTTTGCGAAGGTAAAAGCAGAAGTTAAAGAGCTACGCCTAGAAAGGGAGTTAGAACATACAATGACTATGAGATTATAAGGATTTGCAAGAATGACTAATGAAGAGCGTAATAATCAACAACAGAAAATAGACTTAAGTACAAATAGCGATGCTTCTGAGCGTCCAAGGCATGATGAGTTATTTAAAAAAGTCATGAGTGAGCCTGTAGCTGCTCGTGAGTTTCTAGAACATTATTTGCCTACGTCATTTAAGAACAAGATTAACCTAAATAGTGTTAAAATAGAAAAAGAAAGCTTTGTGACTGAGGATTTAAGAAAAAGACTCAGCGATGTTGTTTATTCCGTTTCGTTAAAAAATGATAATATTAAAGATAATACTACTGATAATGTAGATAATGATAAAGCTTATGTCTATGTACTAATCGAGCATCAGTCTAGTAGTGATTACTGGATTGCCTTTAGACTTTGGCAGTATATGCTTCTTTTATGTGAAAGACATAAAGATGCAAATAAAAACAATAATATTAAACAAGAAAAAGATAATAAACTACCTCTAATATGTCCTATCGTAGTATATGCAAACGATAAGCCCTATAATGCTCCAAGGAGTTTTTGGGAGTTATTTGAAGATAGCAAGACTGCCAAAGGGCTCATGTCAGATGAATACTTACTTGTTGATTTACAAAAACAAAGTGATGATGAGATAGAGAAAAAGCAGCATCTTGGTATGATGGAGTATATGCTTAAACATATTAAGGCTCGTGATATCTTAAATCTTTGGCAAAGTCTACTTGAGAAGTTTGAAAGTAGTATTGAAGTAGATAAGAAAAATGGCTTTATTTACATTAAGTGGTTATTGTGGTATAGTGATGCTAAGGTATCTGAAGATAAACAAGTAGAGCTTGCTAAGATCATAGCTAAGCACTTAAATAAAGCAGATCAAGAGGGACTTATGAGAACTATTGCTGATAAATATATTGATGAGGGTATTGCCCAAGGCATGCAGATTGGCAGAAATGAGGGCATGCAGATTGGGGAAGC
>JAPYLE010000203.1 GCA_027293795.1 Rickettsia endosymbiont of Ixodes persulcatus | reverse complement strand
TAAAATCAGGTGTGTCATACCGTGGCTTAACCACGGTATCCAAAAAATAATTTAAAAAGACTGGATCCCGCGATCAAGTCGCGGGATAACACATAAACAAAGCTTATATCTTTAAACCATCCCACATATTATCAATCTTGTTGATAACTTCTTGACTCATCTCTATTTTTTTACCCCATTTTCTATTTGTTTCAGCGTATATTTTATCTGTTGCATCTATTCCCATTTTACTACCAAGCCCTGACTGCGGTGATGCAAAATCCAAATAATCTATCGGAGAATTATCTATAAAAGTCGTATCACGCCTTGGATCGCTTCTTGTTGCTATTGCCCAAATTACTTCTTGCCAATTACGAACATCAATATCATCATCTACAACAATAATAAACTTACTATACATAAATTGCCGTAGATAAGACCAAATACCAAGCATTATTCTTTTAGCATGACCGGGATAAGATTTTTTAATCGATACTACTGCAATTCTATATGAACATCCTTCAGGGGGAAGCCAAAAATCGACTATTTCAGGGAATTGTTGCTGCAAGATAGGAATAAAAATTTCATTTAATGCTTCACCGAGTATTGACGGCTCATCAGGCGGCTTACCTGTATAAGTACTTAAATATACGGGATTTTTCTTCATCGTTATTGCCGTTACGATAAATACTGGAAATTCCTCAACATCATTATAATATCCGGTATGATCACCAAAAGGACCTTCAGGCAAATATTCCTCTAAACTTACATAGCCTTCCAGCACTATTTCACTATGCGCCGGTACTTTTAAGTCAATGGTTTTACATTGTACTAACTCTACTTTTTCATTACCGAGTAAACCGGCAAAATTATATTCTGAAATATTTTCAGGTATAGGCGTAACCGCTGCTAAAGTTACTGCCGGATTTGCCCCGATAATGATAGCAGCAGGAAATGGTTCTTTTTTTGCTTCCCTCCAATGTTTATGATGCTCTGCTCCGCCCCGCAATTTAAGCCAACGCATCAATAGCTTATTTTCTGAAATAACCTGCATTCGATATATGCCAAGATTATAATTATCAATAGACCTCTTCCCAAACTCTACTTCTAGAGGTAATTTATACATCGATCCGATACTCACATCCTCACGTATATCCATATACGCTGCGGTGCTGCGTTTCGTGTCTCCTTTAAATTTCTCTCTATAAGCGAATTTGGAAGGAGGTCTAATCTTATCTTTAGTTGGACCTTTAGTAACTACTATCCCCCAAGTAATTAAAGGTGAAATATCATCAGGCCAACATTTTTGAATCGGTAATATATTGATATTCGGTTTGTCAATAATGACTTCATGACAAGCTGCTTTTGATATGGTTTTAGGAGACATAGCAAATATACGCTTAGCAAGCGGTAACATTGACAATGTTTCTTTAAAAGATGCCGGAGGTTGCGGCTGTTTAAGAAATGCTAGTAAAACGCCAAGTTCTCTTAATTCCTCGACATTCTGAAGCTTTAGCCCCATGCAAATACGCTTTATGCGAGCATAAAGATTAGTTAGAACAGGTATATCGGACTTAGTGCCATCGGCTTTTATAACATTTTCAAAAAGTAAGGCAGGTCCACCTTGTGCTAATACTCTTCTGCTAATTTCGGTAATTTCTAAATCAGTTTTAACTTCGGTAGAAATACGCTTTAACTCACCGTTTTTTTCTAAAAATTTTAAAAATTCCAGTAAATCTTTAAAGCTCATAGTTTTATTTTTTTGTTTATAATATGTGGCTTACTGTATGGCTCCTATGTCATCCCCGCGAAAGCAGAAATCCAGCCTTCGCGGGGATGACATAGGAGCCACTTTTCCCTACTTACTAAAATTAGCCTTTACCTGCATATCATTCTGAATAATTGCATAGTTAATTAACTCATCAATTACAGAATTTTTAATATTATATATTATATTTTTTTCTGAATTGACACGAATATTTTTAGCCGTTAATTCATCTATACTTCTAGATTTAATATGTGCAAAATATACTTCATCGCCTACCTGAAATACAGGTGTATTGCTTCCTATTTTAGTATTAAAAATTGATAATAATATCTTGGGAGTTAATGTTAGCTCATTTTCCATTTCAGATCTAATATAATTTTTTTTGCTTATTTTTATTCCAGTAGCTTTAAGCTCTTTTATATTCTCTTGATCTGAATTATATTCCTTTGCTAAATCTTTGATAATTTTTAAGTTTACATCTGCGATATTCTGCTTTATCCAAACTTTATTTACCTGCTCTTTAATACTATCAAATTCAGGTATTTTTGCCGGCTGAATTGATTTTAATTCCACCAATATAAGATAGCTTTTATCTTCTGCTTCTATAGGATAAGATAATTCTCCTTCCAAAAGCTCAAAAATACTATCGGCATTTTCGGCAATTATTTTATCTTCAATAAGCTCTGCATAACTGACATAGTTAACGTTTTGTATCGGTAGCTTATATTTTTCAGCAATTTCAACTAAGCTAGAACCGGCTGCCGTCTCATCTTCCAGCTTTTTAGCAAACTCCATATTAAGTATGTCAATTTTTTGCGCCTTTAATAAATCATGTAATTGTTTTTGTACCGCTTCAAAACTTTGATTTCCGAATTCATCTTTATTTTCATTATAAAATTCTAACAACTCATCTTGAGTAACTGGGACTTTTAGATCCTTAATATTAGCTTTAATATAAGAAAAGCTGCGTTTCTCAGGTACTTCAAACGAGGTTTTATTATCTTGGTAAAAATCCTTTAATTGCTGATCGGTAGGAGTAGGAATTTGTAAATCTTTCGGTTTATTTTGTAAATCTATTTGTACTAATTCTACCTCTCTTTTTTCAGCCATATAATCTACTATATTGTCAGTCATAGCTTTAGGAACATAGAAACTTTCTGCAAAAGTACCGACAAAAATATTTTTTAAAGCTTTTTCTTTGAAATTTAATAAATATTTTTCTTCATCCATATAAGAATTTCTAAAATAAGTTTTAAAAATTTTTATATCGAAAACACCTTGCTCATTTTTAAAAACTGGCGATTCTTTAACTAAAATTTTAACTGTATCATCACTTAGATCTAAGTCATAATAACTAACTAAATAATCTAAAACATTATCGTAAACAAGTCTTTTTAGGATTCGGTTATCAATATTTAACTGTGCTATTTCTTCATCGGTTAAACTTGTTCCAGTTTGCCTACTTATAGCGTTAATTTCCAAAGATTTTGCTCGCAAAAAATCTTCTTGGGATATATTTTTCGCATGAGAAAAAGTAACAATATCGCTGCCTCTTCTTCCGTTTAATACATCTTTAATACCAAAGCTGATAAAAGCAAAAGCGATCATTGCGAATAAAACCCGCATTATAAAACTATCGGCAGTTTTTCTAATATTATCTAACATAATTTTTTATTTAAGACTCACTGTGTCATCCCGTGGCTTGACCACGGGATCCAGTATTATTAGTATTTTAAAGTTATTTTTATGGGGCCCCGTGTGGGTTTCAAGCCACGGGGTGACACTCACTTCTAGATTCCCGCTTTCGCGGGAAGAATGACATTTAAATCATTACATCTCAAGACCATATTATAAAGCAAAAAAACCTACATAGTCAAAAACTATATAGGTTTTTTCTGTAATATAGAATAGTTGATTAGAAGTTTACACGAACCTTTACACTACCTTGCTGTGCGAAATACTTACTTCCGATATTTGTATCGTAGTTAATGCTGCATTCCATCATTTTGCGCTTAGCAGTAACACCAACGCCGACGCCGACATCAAAGCTTGTTTTGTTCTGCTTGAAGATGTTATTCGGGAACGGTTGTGCCATACCTTGTAATCTTGCATCAATAGCCGGAACTTTGTTCTTAAATGCATAATCAACCATTGCGTAAAGCTCAGGTGTTAGAACTACATCACTGACATTGATATTACTTGATACTTTAGCCCCTAATATTCCATCAAAGCTGTTATAGTTCTTCCCTTTAACGATAAGATTTTGGTAAGTAGCTCCGGTTTCTTTATAGCCTTTATCTTTGATAGCTGAGTATCTAAGCCCTGCTACCGGTGTTAGGTTAATGTTCTCAGGCATTACATAGGTATAGCCTGCCATTAACTGACCTGTATAGCTTTCGGATTTATACTTACCGCTTGCAGTTTGAAAAGCAATAGTATCCACTGCCGTTGCAATAACACGTCTTGATTTGCTTCTTATTTTATTATCCGAGTAAGATGCTATAGCTCCAACAAAGAAATTTTCATAAGGTAAGTTATATAAACCGTATAAAGAATAGATGTTACTCTGTGCTTTATTCTTATCGCCCGTCTTATTATTTTTCAGTTTGATATCAGTATCAACCATTGTATATGCAAGCCCTAACGCTAAATCATCGCTAACTAAGCCGTCAAAACCTATAGTGCCGCCGGTTGTATCAGACTTATAACCGCTTATGTTATTACGCATCTTTTGCGTTGCATTACCGACAAATGGACTTATCCACGCACCAAACTTAGCATCTCTATCCTCATCACCTGCAGCTACGGCAGCCGGCTGTAGTTCATCCATTCTAGCATTTAGATTAATTAAGCTACTTGACATATTACTTGCTATAATTTGATTATTAACAGCAGCTATAGTATCGCTAGGTTTTACAACGTCTTGTATCAGATGACTTATAGCATCTACTACCTGTGAATTTGTCATACATCCGAAGTCATTAAGAGCCTGACGTGCATCTGAACCGTTTGGTGCTTGTGCCATTCTTTCAAACGATGTTTGAGTAACCCCTGTAAACTCTTTTTTTATTACTTCTTCAGATACATCTTCTGCAAATAAAGTTAAAGACGATGCATCAAAAGTAAAGTCGACAAAACGGTTTTCATTGTTAATAGTTATTTTAACATTATCTGCGGGAGCAGGCTTTAAACCGCCGGCTGTTTCTGCAGATACTACTGTATATTTTGTATTTGGATCTATATTATTAATATCGAAATTAGTAGCAGTAACAACAAGTGCTAAAGTTGAAACCCTTGATAAATCAAGAGTACTACCCGATTTAATTAAGATATTACCGCCTGACTTAGCTGCTCCGTCAAAAGTAGTATTTAAGGTTAATGTGTCGGTAAAGCTACCTTGTCCTGTATAGGTTACTTGACTTGCTCCTAAGGTAATAGTAGTACCGCTACCTGTTATGGCACTGTTAAACGCTAGGCTATTACCGAAATTCATAGTAGCACTGTCAGCTTTAAAGCTCGTCGCTGTTACGTCTTTAGCAAAATTATATGTAGAACCTTTGGCTAAAGTCACCGGTCCTGTATTATTAAACGTATCAGCAAAACTTGTAGTACCGCCAAATGTCGCAGTACCTTTTGCGTTAACACTGCTTGCAAAACTCATTGTGCCTGCGGTGGTAATATTACCCACTGGATTATTTGCATTACCGACAACATCACTGACACTACCACCACCAGTGAAGTTCAACTTTAACGCTTGACCTCCGGTTTTATTTATACCGCCTGTTAAGTTAATAGCGGGCATTGTTAACATTCTCGTACCGTTACCTTGGATTTCATTGATGCTAGTATTACCGCCTGTGGTTATAGTTACATTACCCACACCTACTTTTAACATAGCGAGATTCGTAATAGCTCCTTTAATAGTGCTAGCACCGCTTGCAATTATCGTACCGTTAACTCCGTTGCTGCTTATAACGCTACCGTTGATATTTTTACCTGCACCGAGTGTTATAACCGCTGCTTGATTATTGAAATCTACATTACCGTTAATATTTCCTTTTTGAGTTAAAGCAGTATTAGCTCCAAATGTTAAATTAGAATTGATATCCTTATTGTAAGTAATTGCCGGTACTGATAATTTTAAATCGTTAGCAAATATATCCGTATCTATTTGGCATGTTCCGTTTCCTTTAAACTCTAATTTTTTTAACCTATTTATTGCAGTACCGTAAGTAGCACCACCGACACTTGCAAGTATTATTTTCCCGCCCGCAGCTCCTGAATCTACAATAAGTTTACCTTTATTCGGAGCAAGAGGGTCAAGTACGGCATTTAATGTTATCATACCATTACCGGCTGCACTATTTTGTAATACTAATTCAGCATCTTCATGTGCAAAATTAATAGTCTGACCATTGGCTAAAATATTTATTGCATTAGCACCTTCTGTATCAATAGTATAAGAACCTGCACCGGCAACAACTAGTGCATTTGCAGCTCCTATATTTATTCTATTAATTTGGTTAGTAATACCGCCTACATCAACAAACTTTGTACTACTTAGGATATTAAATTCAATAACATTTGTAGTATCTATATTATTAAATGCTACATTACCAAAAATGTTCAATGATCCTAATTCATTTCCTCCCGTACCTATTGCTTTAGCTCCACCGTCACCTTGTAAGGTTATAAGTTTTGTTTTAGCAATAAGAGTTAACTTACCGCCGCCGGTTGCAAACGTTGGTAAATCATTTTTAAGAGTTATAACTCTATCATCTGTAGTGCTATTGTTAAGTAATAAAAGGCCTGAATTTGCTCCTTTAAAGCTAATCACCTGACCGTTTAATAAATTAACATCAGCGCTCTTAGCATTTATTCCAAAATTCTTACCATTTTGAATGTCAATTTGTGCAACTTCACCGATACTAGCATCATTTGCGACCACTGTGGCAGCATTAATATTAAGTGTACCGTTATTACCGTTTGCTATAACACCGGTTAAGTTATAAGTTGGACCGGCAGGACCGTTAAACTCTAATGTACCACCACCAACTCCAAAATCTATATTATTCGCAGCTAGGCTTCCTCCAGCTTGTAATGTTGCTCCTGCTCCTACATTCACTGTTGCTAATGCTGCCGTATTACCTATACTACCTGTTACTGTACTATTACTGGTAAAGGTCACCACACCGTTATTTGCATTATCCGTGTTATCTATTGCTCCGGTTACTATTACAGGATTCGTAAATGTCAATGCTGATGCATTATCCGTTAAATTTATTGTATTCGCTTTTACTACTCCGCCTTCTAATTGTACTAAGCCGGCCCCTACATTCATTGTTGCGAATGCTGCCGTATTACCTATATTTCCGGTTACCGTACTTGCACCGTTAAAGGTCACCACACCATTATTAGCATTACCAATATTATCTATTGCTCCGGTTACTACTACAGGATTTGTAAATGTCAATGCTGATGCATTATCCATTAAATTTATCGCATTCGCTTTTACTACCGCTCCTCCAAGAAAAAGTGTATTGGCCCCAACGCTTATTTCAGCTAATGGATTAGCATTACCTATTGTTCCACGAATTGCAGCATTTGTATCGGCAGTTATTATACCTCCTCCATCTATATTTCCTTTAAGCGTTATCAATGGAGCAATTTTAGAGTGAATGGTTAATCCAGCATTCGCCCCCCCTAAAGTTATATCTCCTAAACCATTATAAATATTAGCAGCAGCCTTAAAACCATGTTTTATATCAACTGCAGCTGTACCGGTTAAAGTTAAATTTTTGCCGGCAGTAATAGTAACAGGCAACAAGTTACCTCCTGTAACAATAGAACCGACTTTGGTATTTTGAGTGATATTTAGACCTCCGGGATTAGTACCTGCAACATTTATAGCCTGAATAATACAGTCAACTTCATCTGCAGTGATAATATGATTACCACCGAAAGTAAATGCATAATTGTCTTGAGGTCCGTTAACAGGATTACCATTATCTGCTCCTGCATTCGTTATATCATGCCAATTACCGGTATTAACATTATCACTAAATGCTGCATTATTATTAGAAATAACACCATTTGCGGCAATACCGAATGCCCCGCTACTACTCAGCATTAATGCTGCGGTTGAGGTGGTGAATAAAGCGGTTTTAAGACCTTTTTGAATTACTTTTTGAAATAGTTTTGGAGAAATATGCGCCATATATAAACCTTAATAAAAATTAAATCACTTAGAAATGACGCTGATTCTAAAGTAACTTTTTAAATATGTCTATTATAATTAACAATATAGATGATATTTTTACAATATTTGGTATGCATTTGTGACATTATTTCATAATAGAAGTAGGTGGCGGTTATTAAAGTATATTCGGTGTCATCCCGCGTGGCTTGACCACGGGATCCAGTTAAAAATGCGAAATAATGCGTGTTCTAAGTTATTTTTCTGGACCCCGTAGTCAAGCCACAGGGTGACAATGGAAAAATCAAGCCCTGCAACAACACTTTCGCGGGAATGACATCCTGAATGTTCGTACACTAGAAGGCTTGATCACGGCATAACATCGGAGCATTTTTCAAGAGCTATGAACAACCGCTCCTAGAATATCCGCAATATCATCATGTCCATAATATTTAGCTAGGCTTAAGGGAGCTTGCCCTAAATAATCCGGAATATAAAAATCAGCATTGGCTGCAAGCAGTAATTTTGTATCTAGAGTATGATGACTATTTGCTGCCCAATGGAGGAAAGTTGAGCCCGATTTATCACGACAATTAATATCAGTAGTGTGTTCAATTAAAAACTGTATTAATTCTTCACCACAGTTAGCTTTTATAGCATGATGCAGATCTAGGCGTCCTAATTGATCTTTGTAGTCAATATTAATACCCTTACTATATAAAGTTTCTACTAATTCTAATTCACTCGCATATATTGCTTTTTGTAAAAGCTTTTGTCCTAAAGCTTTATCAAATTTTGCATGGTCTTTAATCGAAATTTTTACTAATTTTGAGGTATTTATTTGTCATAAATTTGCGTTACTTTTTCTAGAAGAGTTTGTTGTTTAGTGTTTTTACCGACTAGCGTATGATTTACTAGATACTCTATCAATCTCACATCTTCAGAATCAATAGCGAGATCAAAAATCTTATAGCCGAGTTCGCTTTTAATATCAAATTTTGCACCTTTGCTAATTAATGCTTTTACTGATGAGATATTTTTCGATTCTACAGCTAAATCTAAAGGAGTTTTATGGTTATCGGTAATAACATTAGGATTATGACCTTTATCAAGGAAAAATCGTACTATTTGTACATTTCCGCTAGCTGCTGCCCAATGTATTAGAACCAACCATATTCATCGTATCTTCCAAATTCTGTATTCTTATATAAATACTCTACAATCTCTAAATTTCCAGCTTTAATTGCTATATGAATAGCCGACCAGTTACCTTCATTAGGAGCGATTTTACCTCCAATCTGGACTAAAGATTTTACTGTTCCTAAATCTCCCGCTTTGATAGCTAAATGTAGAGGGGTTTGACCATCAAAATATAAATTATTAATATCTATTCCTTTATCCATTAAAGCTTTTACTAATGTTTGAAGTTTGAACGTTACTTTTGGACGCCAAGATATTATATCACTATTAGAATTAATTTCCAGGTGTAAGTAAAGTTTTTACCGGCTCTTTTATATAATAATTATTATGTTGAGCAGGTTTGCAATATTTTTTGATAATTTTTTACAGTATAAATAAATGGTTTAAAGGAATTTAGAACAGTCACAGATTACCTCCATTATTTAATGCAATTATTAAAATATATTAACAATAACGTCAATAATAAATGTTGGTAAATATGGAGATTGCTTTATTTTGTGGATCATAAAGCATGTTCGGTGTCATCCCGCGATCAAGTCGCGGGATGACACAAGCCCCCTATCTCTCAGGCAATAATATTTCTCTCTTACCGGTATGGTTCGGTGGTGAAACTATCCCCTCTTTTTCCATTTTCTCAACTAAATTGGCAGCTTTGTTATAACCGATTCTAAGCGATCTTTGGATATAGCTAATGGATGATTTCCGCTCATCACGCACTATCTGCATGGCTTTTTTGTAAAGTACTTCATCAGATGTGCTGTCGCCGATATCAATGCTACTGTCGTCTTCCTCAGGCTGCTCGGTAACGGCAGATATATATTCAGGTGTACCGGTTTCTTTCAAATATTCCGTAATTTTCTCAATTTCGGCTTCATTAACAAATGGTCCGTGTACCCTACTTATCTTTGAAGTGTTCCCCATAAATAGCATGTCACCCATACCGAGTAACTGCTCGGAACCTTGCTCGCCTAAAATCGTTCGGCTATCGATTTTAGAGGTAACTTTAAAGCTAATACGGCTTGGAAAATTGGCTTTAATGACGCCGGTAATAACGTCTACCGAAGGTCTTTGCGTTGCCATAATAATATGGATACCTGCCGCTCTTGCCATTTGAGCAAGCCTTTGAATCAGCATTTCAATATCCTTACCGGCAACTAGCATTAAATCAGCCATCTCATCAACAATTACCACTATGTAAGGTAGTTTTTCCATATTCATCGTAACGGTTTCGTAAATAGGTTTGCCGGTTTCAGGATCAAACCCCGTTTGAATTGAACGCTCAATTACTCTATTTTCTTTAAGCGCTCCTAAGATTTTTGCATTATAACCTGCGATGTTTTTAACCCCGATATTACTCATCATTCTATAGCGGTTTTCCATTTCCTTAACTGCCCATTTAAGAGCAACTACCGCCTTAGAAGGATCGGTTACCACGGGCGTTAGCAAATGCGGTATTCCATCATAAGCTGATAACTCAAGCATTTTCGGATCAATCATGATAAAGCGGCATTCTTCAGGAGTATAGCGATATAACAGCGAGACGATCATGGCGTTAATCCCAACCGATTTACCTGAACCGGTGGTTCCTGCAACAAGCAAGTGAGGCATCTTAGCAAGGTCGGCAATCAGCGGCTTACCTGCCAAATCTTTACCCAAGACTAACGGCAATAAAGTTGATTTATCTTGATATTCAGGTGTCTCTATAAGTTCTTTTAAACAGAAGAATTCACGTTGCTTATTAGGAAGTTCAATACCAAGTACATTTTTCCCCGGTATTACTGCTATCCTTGTTGATAAAGCAGATAACGAGCGTGCTATATCGTCTGATAAGCCTACCACTCTTGAAGTTTTAGTACCTGCTGCCGGCTCAAATTCATATTGAGTTACCACCGGTCCTTGGTTTATATTAATAATTTGTCCCTTAACTCCAAAATCATTCAATACTGTTAATAACTCTTCGGCTTTTTGTTTAAGCTCTGAGGAGGAAGCCCCTTTTACATGATGGTTTTCAGGATCACGTAATAACGAAATAGGCGGCAATTCTGCTATTTCACTTTGAGATATTTTAGGAGCAGGGGGATTGCTAAAGAATTTTATAGGATTTGCAGGTACAGGTTTATTTTCTTCAACGAATTTTACTTTTTTACTCACGGGTTTTTGGTAAGAAGAAGTTATATTTATCTTATCATTATTCTTATTAGGGAATAATCTTACTGGAGACAACCGTGAAAATACATTATGTAAAAAAGATTGTATCCGGTAGGCTAAAAATTTACCTAGCATAATAATAAAATTACTTAAAGAAGTAAATTTAATTTCAAGTAAAACGACTAATATAATAAAGGTACAAAATATTAATAATAAGTAAAGTTGATTTGTAAATCGTTCAAAGAAATTAAAGGCTATTATTCCAATAGCTCCGCCTGCATTTGCCGGTATGAATTCTAGTTTGAGATTAGATAATAATGTGCTACTGCTTAAGAGGGCAAACAACATTACAAACACACGTATAAATGATGCACGATATCTTCCATACCAACAATTTCTCCCCCAAACAAAGCAGGCAAGCGGTATGATAAAAGCAGCTAACCCAAAAAATTGATATAAAAAATCCGATAAATAAGAGCCAAAAATTCCGACTAAATTACTAGGATACTCTGTTGTGACCGAGTTAAAAGAAGGATCGTCTATATTATATGATGTGAGAACAGTAACAATACCAAGCCCGATTATCCCTAAGATAACCGCTTGTATTTTATTGTTTGCAAGAATTTTGTTTATGTAATATAGCATAGTTTTAAATATTAAGCTAAATTATGAATTTAATATCTTTTTCTATAATACTCTATAGGCTTTTCAATAAAGCAATAATTATTACTGTTATAAAAGTAACTAATATACAGCCCAATATGAAATAGCAGGTGATATATTATACAAGACAATTAAATGACAACAATATATTGGGTAAGAGAGTAAAGCAATTAATTTATCTAACTTATTATCTTTGGTTAAGTCAAATATTTTTCCTAAAGATAGAGCAAATAAACAATAAAAAAGTAATTTTTTTAATTGAGGCTCTATTGGGATAAACGGAAAAGTAATAATTATTAATATATAAATAGAGTAATTGACTAAGCCAAGACTTTTATTCATTTACTTCTTAGTATAAATATAAAATGCTTGACTGCCAATTAAGAAAATTGCAAGTTCAGAAGGAAAGAATCTATAAGACAAAGGATCTCCTATAAATCCATTAAATTGAAGAATAATTCTAGTAATTAAAGATATAAAAATTATGGATAAAATATAGATATTTTTCTTTTTTAGAATTCAAGGTGCTATTAAATAAAAAGAAATTTCTAACCTAATTGACCAAGCAGGAGGTATCAACAAAAATTGATAAAGAGGAGGTGTAGAGTCAATAAAGTATTTTGTAAAATATACTGTATTATTATTAATTCTAATAAACATTGTTACATCTTGAAACAACATTGTTAGGTTTGTAAAAATTAAAAAAACTAGCTGGAAATGGAAGATTATACAATTGCCTTAAAGAAGAAAATTTTTGCTGCAAGAAGAAAGTATTTAAAATACAGAAGATATAAGTAGGATAAAGCCTTAAATATCTACTTTTCCAAAATTTTATTTTGCTTGTATAATTGCTTTGAATCATAGCCATGTAAAAGCCGGCAATCATGAAAAAAGATTGTACTGCGATTTCTCCACCTATAAATAAGACATGGATGAGAATTTGAATGTGCGGCCACAACAGAAAGAGCCAATAATAACCTAACTACACCCATTATGTTAAATAATAATTATATATTATCCAAAACCTAAATCAAATAACATAGTAGTACTTCTCAATAATAGGATAAGTTATTTACATTAAAAGAACCATTTTGTATTATGAAAAATATATTTTTTTACTTGATTATATAACTCTCAAGTAATTTATAATGAAAGGTAATTAAAATTCATGACCATAAAAATCCACACGGCAAAAGATTTTGAAAAGATGCGGGCAGCAGGAAAATTGGCTGCAGAGACGCTCGATTTTATTACTGATCACGTAAAACCGAATGTTACTACCAATAGTTTAAATGACCTTTGTCATAATTTTATCACTTCTCATAATGCTATTCCTGCACCGTTAAATTATAAAGGCTTTCCGAAATCGATTTGTACTTCGATAAATCATGTAGTTTGTCACGGCATTCCAAACGATAAGCCTTTAAGAAACGGTGATATAGTAAATATTGATGTTACAGTAATTTTAGACGGTTGGTACGGCGATACTAGCCGTATGTATTATGTCGGTGACGTAGCAATTAAGCCAAAACGTCTTATTCAGGTAACCTATGATGCAATGATGAAAGGCATTGAAGTAGTGAGACCTGGTGCTAAACTCGGTGATATTGGGCATGCTATTCAAAGCTATGCCGAGAAGCATAATTATTCGGTGGTGAGAGATTATACGGGTCACGGTATCGGAAGAGTTTTTCATGATGAGCCGTCAATATTAAATTACGGTCGCAGCGGCACAGGTCTAACGTTAGAAGAAGGGATGTTTTTCACCGTTGAACCTATGATAAATGCCGGTAATTACGACACAATATTAAGTAAACTAGATGGATGGACGGTTACTACGCGTGATAAATCATTATCGGCTCAATTTGAGCATACTATAGGTGTGACTAAAGACAGCTTTGAAATATTTACGTTATCGCATAAAAAACTTGATTATCCTCCATACGTTAAATAATAAACTGATAGAATTCTGCAATAATGAAATTATACTCCTGCGAAATAAAGAATGGTTATACAAAGATCAACTTGGAAAAGAGCAAGAAGTCTGTAAGCCGAGGAGCGGAGCGTATAATAATACGTGAGCATCCGAGGACTTACAAAGATGACGTCGCCAATTTTTCAAGTTCATCGAGTATACCTCATTATATAGGTCACCGCAAAAGAGTAAAAGAACACTTCATTGCTGCCGGAGCAGAATATTTTTCCGATTACGAATTACTTGAAATAATGCTATTTTCGGCTATCCCTCGTAAAGACGTAAAACCTCTTGCTAAAAAGTTACTTGACCATTTTGATATTACGGATTTAATTAATCTTGATAAGGAAAGATTACTTAGTATTAAGGTACCAATGAAAATTTATATATTAATTTTGCTCTAATACGTGAGTTGATAAATAGAGTATTGAAACAAAAAATAATAAATAAAAATATTATTGCTTCTTGGAGTCCTTTGATTGATTATTTAAAAGTTAATATGAGCAATATGCGTTTAGAGCAATCTCGTATATTATTTTTGAATAAGAAAAATATTTTAATTGCCGATGAGGTTTTAAGCCAAGGAACTATAGGCCAAGCTGCGGTATATCCACGCGAGATAATTAAATGAGCTTTATTTAATGAAGCAAGCAGCCTTATACTTGGTGTATAATCATCCAAGTGGGTAGCCCTGAACCTTCAAAGGCCGATATTCATATGATAAATAAGATCATGCCAAACCATAAATATTATAGTTTTAAATCTAATATGTTACTATGAATATAAATAGCTATAGCACATTATTTATTTTTTCTTTTATAGCAACCGCTATATTAACATATATATTAACTAAATATCTTCCTGTAATCGGTTTAGTTGATGTACCGAGTAGTCGTCGCTCTCATGATAAGATAACACCGCGCGGCGGCGGTCTTGCTATTGTAATTGTTGTAATGATTGCTTTGAGCGGGTTTGAATATATAACGAGCAATAACCTTGTTAATTCAATAAAAATATTACCATTATTATTGGTAATTTCCTCGGTTTCTTTTTTAGATGACTTAAAAGCCGTACCTATTCTAATTCGCTTAATAGTCCATTTAATTTGTACAGCTTTTGCTATTTTTCTTTTCTCGCAGGTAAACTCCGTGCATATACTAATATATTCTATTTTAGTTATAGCTTTAAGCGGTTTTATTAATATATATAATTTTATGGACGGTATAGACGGTATGAGTTGCATAGAATCTATTCATCTCGCTAGCACTATGCTTATATTATGTTTTTTACAATTTTTGGCTATTGATAACCTGTATTTTATATCTAGTGTAAATGTTATTATTCTTGGTTGTTCTTGTGGTTTTTTAATATTTAATTGGCATCCGGCAAAAATATTTTTAGGAGATGTAGGAAGTATTAGCCTTGGATTCTTAATGGGTCT
This sequence comes from Rickettsia endosymbiont of Ixodes persulcatus, assembly GCA_027293795.1. Taxonomy (GTDB): domain Bacteria; phylum Pseudomonadota; class Alphaproteobacteria; order Rickettsiales; family Rickettsiaceae; genus Rickettsia. The sequence continues at coordinate 1,249 of JAPYLE010000203.1, read as the reverse complement.
TTGTTTGCTCTTACTTGCTCTTACAAATACTAATTTATTTATAGCTTGTGTTATTGCTAGCTTATATTACATTACCGATGCCGTGCTAACCATATTAATTCGGCTACTCAATAAAGAAAAAATTTGGCAACCTCATTTAAAGCATTTTTTTCAAAAAGCAGTACAAAAAGGTAAGTCTCATAAACAAGTAGTATCGATTATAGCAGTTTGTAATATATTTCTAATGATCATATCGGTTACATCTTTATATTTTCCCGTAATATCTATAATGCTTGCTTTAGCCGTCATAACTTTAACAATTGAGAGCACATCATCTAGAGCTTTGAATAGTTTCATTCTTAAATCGTAACTGTAACTGCTTGCCGTAATTTATTTATTATTATTTATAACATATATATTAGCATAGTATGTACCTATTTACTATGGTCTAGCTATATCTGAAATTCTTAATAAAAGAAGACCTCTTACTTTGTCTATGATTAGAAAATTACATAAAAATTTAAATGTTCCGGCAGATATTTTAATTCAAGAAATTCACAAGAAGAGAGCATAACTTTACAGACAGCCTCTCTAAGGCTTTTGCTTATAAAACGTTACGTTCATTTGATGTATTGCTTCAAAGCCTAAATAAATTTTAATACGTTCTAGTATAATATCTTGATAATAAGGTAATTCTGCTGCAATAGCATTATCTTCTGCTTGTATAAAGAGCGTATTAATTTTCCGTTTTTTATAAGTATATGTGGTGATTTTTAAAGGTAAGGCTTTAGTGCTGAAGTTAAACCCGACTATTTTATTCCAGTTAATCATGATTTCAGGCAGCAATGGATGTTGTTTGGCAAATATACGTCTAACTATTTTATCAATATCCTCTTGAATTAGCTTCATTTTAATAAACTCTGCACTGTTAAAGTTATGACGGCTAAAGCAAGCATTATAGATATTACGGGAAAATATAAAGATGTAACCGATATGATCATTAGAAATATATTACAAACTGCTATAATCGATACTACTTGTTTATGAGACTTACCTTTAAAAATCACCACATATACTTATAAAAAACGGAAAATTAATACGCTCTTTATACAAGCAGAAGATAATGCTATTGCGGCAGAATTACCTTATTATCAAGATATTATACTAGAACGTATTAAAATTTATTTAGGCTTTGAAGCAATACATCAAATGAACGTAACGTTTTATAAGCAAAAGCCTTAGAGAGGCTGTCTGTAAAGTTATGCTCTCT
>JAPYLE010000202.1 GCA_027293795.1 Rickettsia endosymbiont of Ixodes persulcatus | reverse complement strand
CTATTACCTAGTATAATACTTAATTCTTTAGCTGTTTTATCATGATTATTGATGATTAATTCTTCAAATTCTTTGAGATTTATTCTTGCATTATTACCACTTGCTGGACCATAAGGTTTTGCTTTTATATCTCCTGTTTCCAATTTAAGAGTTTTCCATCTATATATAGTGTTACGACCTATATTTAATATTTTACATGCTTTAACAATTGAGAGCACCTCATCTAGAGCTTTGAATAGTTTCATTCTTAAATCGTAACTGTAACTGCTTGCCATAACTTATTTATTATTATTTATAACATATATATTAGCATAGTATGTACCTATTTACTATGATCTAGCTATATCAAGCACATTACCGCTAGCACCTTTAATAATAGAGGCAGCCAAATTTGCGGCTCCACCTAAATTATTTCCAAATATTCGTCCTGTACTTTTCCATTTATTTACATTTAACTGATACTTATCTTGGTTAGAATCCTTACCTGCCGTCTGTGCCGTATATAATTCATTTTTCAAAATATCTTTTAAGCTTGGTTCTAATGATAATATATAATCTTGCTGACTTTTAGCATTTCTCTTATGTACTAATAAATTATTCTCTTTATGAAGTTTACGCAAACTATGCACTTTCAAAGTCTCGTTTATAGCCTGAATTCCTACGCTAACGCCTGAAACAATAGCTACAGCTATAATTATCGGTGATATAGGAGTAAAAAGTCCGGAAACGGCAATTGCTATAGAAGCTGCGGAAACTGCATAACTTAAGCTATTACTAAATAATATTTTACCGATTTTGCTTTGTCTAAAATTAGTCCAATAAGATTTTAACTTATTAAATATTTTTCTCATACTTGATTTTTTTGAATCAGACATTTATTTTTCTCTCCAAAGAACAATATTTTTATAAATTTTTCTTTTATTTATTTAATTAACTTCTCTTACAACTTAAATTATAGTATAAATTCTAATAAAAAAACAAAATAAATGTCTGGAAAAGAATTAAATAAAATTGTTGCAGCCATCTTATTTGCTAGTTTAATTGTTATGATGGTTGGGTTTGTTGCAAATATATTATACAAACCAAACTTACAAGTTTTACATCGCGGTTATAGCGTTGCAGTTCACGAAAATTCAGTAGCTTCTACGTCGGAAGCACAAGCACCGGTAAATATACCGGAATTGATGAAAACCGCTAATGCCGATAACGGTCGTGAAATAGCCAAAAAATGTTTAATGTGTCATTCTCTTGATAAAGACGGTCCAAATAAACTAGGACCGCATCTTTGGGATGTAGTAGGTCGCCCTAAAGCAAGCATAGCAGACTATAAATATTCCCCTGCTCTATCAAAACTTGGCGGCGTATGGGATGATGACAGTTTATTTGCTTTTTTACATAAACCAAGTAGCTATGCCCCAGGAACTAAAATGTCCCTTGCTGGTATCTCAAAACCGCAAGACATAGCTGACGTAATATTATTTTTAAAAACTTATGTTCATGATGAATAATTATCTCACCGAAATATGGTTAATAATCGGCATAATTTGCTTAGTTATTGAATTTTTTGCAGTTCTAAGCATCGGATTCTTATTTTTGGGACTTGGAGCATTATCAAACACTCCTGTGGTATATAACTACGATATTAACTTACAAAATCAAATAACGATTTTTGGTATATTATCGCTTATTTGGTTTAGTATATTATACTTGCCTCTTAAAAAATATGTTTATAGTACAACTGCTAAAGCAGAAAATTATTCAGATATGGTAGGCAAAGCCGTAGAAGTTCATAGCTCTACCATCTCGTCCCATACTATAGGGCAAGTAAAATGGTCCGGTGTTATTATGAATGCTTATCTTGCCCCAAATGAAGAAGAAGCAAAAACAGGCGACCAACTTTTTATTATCGAAGTTAAAGGTAACATCTTAGTTTGCTCTAGACACAAACCTAATCATAACTAAATATCCTCATATTTTCCTATCTATTGTTATTTCCTAATAAATAATTAAAAAATTGACTGTTTTCTTGTAAAAATAAAATTTTTGTGTATAATAGAAAATATAAGCAATGATCATAGGGTTTTAGTTAAATATTGATTTAATTATCTTATTTATATTTTTTACCTTATTTCATTTCAATAATTTATTCTTAAAATTTAAATAATTAATCAAGGGGTAATAATATGAGAAAAGTAATAATGCAAGAACCTAATGTATCTAACTATACTAATACCGAAGAATTAGCAATTCTTTCAGGAGATGATGTAATACATCACTATCTAAATACTCTCCATGCTCCTATTGAATTATTTATAAATGCTCATGGTCAAGAATCTGCAGGAAAATCTACCTCTTCAATTAACTATAAGCTTGTTTTCAAAAGAGGATGAATCTAATTTATGAAAGACTTGCTCACAATGTACTTACAAAGATAGCAAAAAATATAGTTGGAGATATACCTAGTATCGTACGTATACTTTCCTGTCATTTAGGTGCAGCTCAGCATAACTTAAGTCAGGTTAAAGGAGGTATTGTACTATGTACTTAACTAAATCTACTAATACGTTAAAGGAATGTATTAGTGAACTTTTATTTAATAGAGATACAAGTTTAATTAAATGATACTCCTCGCAGCAGAGCTGCGAGGTATCTAAAAAAGTTTTAGTTGCTTCTGATGAAAAGCTTTATATGATGGTCGATCCGCACCTTGATTCTTTACATAGTTGCGTAATTTTTTCTCATCTCTATGTTTTCC
>JAPYLE010000201.1 GCA_027293795.1 Rickettsia endosymbiont of Ixodes persulcatus | reverse complement strand
TACTTTATATCAACAAAATTGGGAAGTTATAAAAACATCAATTCAGAACAACATTAGATGGCTTCTAGCTGATACGCAATTTTGCTAAGTGCAAAACTCCTGGGTCTTAATGAATCTCTACCAGTACCGTCACTTAAACCTACTAAAATGCTATATGATTTAGGAGCAGGGGTAGTAGTTAAGAAAGATAGAATGGGGTATAGAGTACATTATGGGCTGAACTTAGCCAAAATTAAATCTTTTTAGAAATCTTTACAGAGACTAGGAACTGCGATAGTTTTTATGGTAATTGCATGTAGTTTTTTATTTAATATTTCAGACAGGGCGTTTTTTACTAATTTATGTTGATTAATTAAAGAAAGTCCATTAAATTGAACATCTGATATTTCTAATGCATAATGGTCTTGATCTCCTAATAAATCAGTAATTTTTATTATACTGTTTGGAAAGGATTCCTTAAGTATTTTTTCTAACTCTTCTGCAGATATTGCCATTATTTTATCATTAATTTAAATATTAATTAAAGTTTTTTTTGCTTAAAGTAAAGCTTTATATGAATTTTTATTACAGAATTTTAAACATTCATTGATAAAAGCTACTCTTATCCATATAATAATTAATATTAAATTATGTCATTTATTAATTATAATGAAAAAAGCCGAAGAATTAAAATTATTTATCTTAGAATGTTTGAGTGAGAAAAAAGCAGAAGATATTGAGGTAATTGATTTAACAGGAAAACATAAATTAGCCGATTATATTATATTTGCTAGCGGTCGTTCGACTGAAAATGTTGGAGCAATTGCTGGATATGTAGCTTTAGAATTAAAAAATAATGCCGGTATAAATAGTAATATTGAGGGGCTCGGTAAATCAGAATGGGTGCTGATAGATGCAGGTACTATTTTAATTAATATTTTTTATCCTGAAGCACGGGAGTATTTTAAGCTAGAAGAAATTTGGAAAAGATGAACGATCATATTCTTATTAATGTTATAATTTTACTCGGTACTGCGGTTTTTATCGTGGCTATACTTAGGCGTTTTAGGCTAAGTCCGGTACTTGGTTACCTAATTGCCGGAGCTGCAATAGGTGATCACGGTTTAAAAATCGTAACATACGATCAAACTAAGTTACTAGGCGAGCTTGGTGTGGTATTCCTATTATTTGCGATAGGTCTTGAGTTATCTTTTGAGCGATTAAAAGCTATGAGACGATATGTCTTTGGTCTCGGTAGTTTGCAAGTTTTAACGACTGCTATTGTAATTGCCGGTGCAATGGTACTTATAGACGGTAATAGTAGTGCGGCTATTATTACCGGTGGCGGTCTTGCTCTCTCATCTACGGCACTTGTTATGCAGGTTATTGAGGAAAATCGTAGCCAATCGACACAAATAGGAAGAATTTCTTTAGCAATTCTTTTACTGCAAGATTTAGCAGTAGTGCCATTGCTTGTGATAGTTCCGTTACTTGCCGGTAACAATAAAGCCTCGCTTGCAGCTGCCCTTGGTATTGCACTCTTAAAAGCCGTAATGGCCTTACTTACAATATTTATTGTTGGTCGTGTTTTACTTCGCCCTGTATTTTCATTCATTTCATCAGAAAGTAATAATGCAAGCGAGTTACCTATTTCGATGACTTTGTTAATAGTACTTTCTGCTGCTTGGGCTACCGAAACTTTTGGTTTATCTTTAGCTCTTGGAGCGTTTGTTGCCGGAGTATTAGTTGCAGAAACTGAATTTAGATTGCAGGCGGAAGAAAGTATTTATCCTTTCAAAAGTTTATTTTTAGGACTGTTTTTCATGACCGTCGGTATGAATATCGATGCTCTAGAAATGTATGAAAAAATATCTCATATCTTTACTTTATCTATTGCTTTAATAGGCATAAAAACCTTAATTATAACGGCTTTGTGTATTTTATTCGGTTTTAATAAAGGAGTTGCTTTTTATTCGGGCTTGTTATTATCGCAAGGCGGGGAGTTTGGTTTTATATTATTCAGTTTAGGCAAAGATAGTGGAATATTAGAAGAAAGTACTGCCAATATATTATTACTCTTAGTTACTTTTACTATGGCACTTACGCCGTTACTTGCAGCTTTAGGGAAAAAGATTGCTGAGAAAGTTGATAAAGGATTCAGTAAAACTCCGACTCAAATGATTGAGCTTGGTGCAAGAGATTTAACAAACCATATTATTATTGCCGGACTCGGTAATACCGGTAAAATGGTAGCAAGAGTTTTGGAAGCAGAAGGTGTAAGTTACGTAATACTTGATTTAGATGATGATAGAGTTAAAGAAGAGCTATCAAACGGTTTGCCGGTTTTTAAAGGTGATGTATCGCAAGCCGATACTCTAAAGGCGTTAGGTACGGAAAGAGCATTCGCTATAATACTTACTATGAATAATCAAGTAACTATCAAGAAATCGCTTAAAACAATTAGCGGTAATTATCAGGATATACCTGTTGTCGTTAAGTTAAAAAATTTAAAAAATGCTAGAGAGTTTTATGATTTAGGGGCCACAACTATTATTCCGGAAAGCTATGAGACGGGATTACAAATCGGTGGAACAGTCTTAAAACATATAGGTATTAGTGAACAGGAAATTAATAGAATAAAAGTGCAATTTAGGCTTGGTAATTATATAATAGCAAAAAAAGAGGATGCTTTATCT
>JAPYLE010000200.1 GCA_027293795.1 Rickettsia endosymbiont of Ixodes persulcatus | reverse complement strand
ATATGAAGCTAAAGCTTATGCGACCCGTATGTGCAAAATCATGTCTGGCTCATGTGTACCAATATGCCTATTAATCATATAATCGTTACATTACCACTATTAGACCTACAGTAACTTCCTTGCACACACAATGTCTACCATAATAGCGACTATAGTAAACAGTACGTAATTTCCTGACGTATTGAACTCATGGTGCTTGTGATGCTAACGCATCATGGCGCAATGGCAAGCTAAGGCTTTTCCATCTGGAAGATGGAGGTTTTAACCACCAAAGGGACTATAAAAAGTTTTGATAAGTAAAATTAACATTTGTATAATTTTGTTAAAATATATGTAACAATATAATATAATTATATTAATAATTTATATCAAATTATTAATATTGCTTTTTAATAGCATTTTTATATATTCTTATTGAAATTTACTATATTTAAAAATGCAGAGATTAGCCAAAGTAATTAGTAATTCAGGAGTTTGTTCTAGACGTGATGCTGAAAAGCTGATAGCTGAAGGGCAGGTAAAAGTAGACGGCATTACAATTTTATCACCGGCTACAAATGTTGATATTAGTAATCAAATTGAAGTATCAGGCATATTAATCAATCAATCGCAAAAACCAAGGCTTTGGATCTATTACAAACCTGTCGGTTTAATTACCACTCATAAAGACCCTTTATCTCGTAAAACCGTGTTTGAGGACTTAACCAGTTTACCTCGTGTGATTTCAATAGGTAGATTAGATTTAAATAGTGAAGGTTTGTTATTACTAACTAATAGCGGTGATTTAGCAAGACAGTTTGAATTACCGCCAAATAAGTTAAAGCGAGTATATCATGTCAGGGCATACGGAAAGCCTGATATTCTACTAAAAAGTGATTATAAAAATTTAGAAATTGACGGGATATTTTATAATCCCCATTCAATAAAATTACTAAGGGGAAATAATACTAACGCTTGGTTTGAAATAGTTTTATTTGAAGGAAAAAATCGTGAAATTAGAAGAATATTCGAGTATTTTGGACTAAAAGTTAACAGATTAATTAGGGTTCAATATGGTAATTTTACAATAGATAATCTAAAACCTGGAGATTATAAAGAAATAAATAATACGATACTGGAAAAATAATTAGTAATGTGTTATTACTAACGCATTTTAACTAATCATATAAAAAACATATGACAAATCTTAATATATATAAATGTGAAGAAAAAGACTTAAATGATTACCTTAGTTATATAAAAGATAACCCTAATGTTTCACTAAATGATTTTATCAAAAATACCTATTTCTCTAATGATAAGGACAAAATTGTTATTGCTAGTTTAGCAGATCAAGAGATCAATGATAGAGATTTAACTAATGCTAATTTGCAAGGTACAATACTAACAGATACTGTATTTAATAATTGTGATTTAACAAATACCATATTATGTGATTCAGATTTAACAAATGTAAAATTTAATGATTGTAAATTTATCGGTACTGACTTTAGAGGAGCAAATCTTCATTACACAGATTTTAATTATAAAGATTATGATAACTATAAAATCCCCAATCTAAAAGATAAAATACGAGATATAAAACTATCTTTTTCAGATCTTGAAAGATTAAATAAATACATAGATAAAGATTTAGAAAAAGAACGTATTAAAGAAGTAGTTATAGACGGAGTTACAAACAAAAAGAAATATATTTTGGCTGGGGAAGACGACAAAACTTTATGGGAAGTTAAATCAAAAGAGCTAAAAACCAAGCAAGAAGAGTTAGAAGATTTAAAGCAAAACTTAGATAATCCTGGGATTGCTACCAATCTTTTAAATGCTTTTTGGAATAGTGCAGAAACTATTGCTCAAAACCGACAAAATGAACTAGCGAAAATCAACCTATTACAGCAAAAAGTAAATAAATTAGAAACTGAGGTGCGTTCTTTAGATAATCTCAGAATGTTCTGTGGTAAGGGTCTAGATGGTATTTTTGAGCAGCTAAAAGACGAAAAAATACAAATAAAACTAGATCCGTCATATATTATAGGTTCGACTGCCAAAGCACGAGATATATTGAAAGAATATATAAAATTAACTTCTCAAGAATTTGATCTATATTTAGCTGAAGCAGCAAAACAATCTGACACAAAATTATCTCTTACCGAATTTGTTAGAAAGAAAAAAAACCTTTCAGAAGATATACATATAATTCCCAATCTTTCAGAAATTGATTTATCAGGTAAAACTCTTACTAATCTTAACCTGAAGAATACATTATTTGCTTCAGCTAACTTAGAGAATATTAAAATCTCAAATTGTAACCTAGATTTTACTAATTTTGAAGGATCTAATTTACAAAATGCTGTTTTTCAAAATGTTACAGCTCGTAACGCAGGATTTCTTTTTGCTGATCTTAAAAAGAGCAAAATTGAAAATAGCGATATGTCAAGAAGCTATATGCCCAAAGTAGATTTATCTGAAGCAGAGGTAACAAATAGCAAATTTAATGCGGTTATGATGGTTAATGCTGATGCCGAAAAGTTAGTTATTAAATATTCAGAATGGAAAAATTCTAATCTTACCGGTATATCGCTTGCCTACGCAGATATGCAAAGAGTTCAAATGCAGAGAGTAGTTTTAAATAATGCACTGCTAGATCAAGCAAATATCGTTTCTACTAATCTTGAAAATGCTTTTATGAATAACGCACATGCGTTAGAAGCAAAATTCAAAGAGCAATGTAACATGAAAAGCATCACTGCAAGGAATGCCTATTTTAGTGATGCTGAATTTGCGAATATATTATCTTTAGAAGAAGCAGATTTAAGAAATGCTATTATGGAAAGAGTTAATCTTGTTAATGCTAATATGAACAAGGCTTTACTTAATAAAGCAAATCTTGAATATGCTAACCTTACCGGTGCTATACTTACTGATGCAAGCGCACAATTTGCTAAGTTAAGTAATGCTACTTTAGAAAAAGCAAAAGCTGAAGGATTAGATATTTCGGATGCTATTGCTAAAAATATTAATGCTAAGGAAGCTAATTTAAAAAACGCAATAATGAAGCGAGCTGACCTTACAAAAGCTAATTTAGAAAAAGCTACACTTGAAAATGCTGATATGCAAGCAGCAGAAGCACTTGATGCTATATTTAAAGAAGCCAATCTAAAACAAGCGCATCTAAAAGCAGCAAATCTAGCTAGAATAAATAAAGAAGGAGCAGATTTTGATAAAGCAAAGATCGACGATGCTACAAAGATGCATGATACTAAAGGTGAAGCTAAAGGGAATTTAGAGCATCATGATAAAGACGATAAAAAAACATCTGTAAATGTTAACAAACATGCTAAATTACAAGATAAAATTCATGCAAGAGAGAAAAGCGGTTGGTTCCTGAAAACCGGAGTGGGACAGCTTTGTACAAAACTTACTAAAATTATTACATCAGGAATTAGCAACGTAACAAATTTTTTAGCAAGTAAAAAATTTTTAGTAGGGGGGGCAGCAATAGTAGCGGGGCTTGCAGTAGCAACTGCACCTTTCGTAGCAATGCCTGTGTTATTAGGCGCCGGTACAGCACTGGCTACTAAAGCTGTCATTCTAGGAGCAAGTATTTTGGCCGGTGGAGCAGTTGCTGCCGGAACTTATAAATTTATCCAAAAACCTTTACGCAATATTCAAAAATCATTTGAAAATTTGACTAGCAGTATAGATAAATATATCTCACCGCCTCTTGAAAATATTGATGAGTTAGTAACAGAAAAGCAACAAGCAAGACAAAAAGCCGAAACAGAAAAATCTAAAGAAAGAGAAGAAAATTTAAATAATGTAAATAATAATATTGATAAAGCTAAAGAACAAGATATTTTAAAACAGGTACAAAATAATTTAAACCAAGAAACGCCAAAAGTAGAAATAAAAGAAAAGAAAGATAAAACTGTAGAAAAACAACAAACAAAATCTAGTACATTCGCAGCAAAATTTAAGCCTAACACTAGGAACAAAGGATTCGCTGCAAAAATAAAAGACGAACAAAAAAATCAAGGTCAACAAAAAAACATATAACTAAATAAGTGTTAAAAATAATATCCGGTAAATATAGAAACCAAATTATACCTACCGCTAAAAATATCAAATATCGACCTTCCACCGGTAAGCTCAAAGAGGCAATATTTAGTATATTAACCTCCGGTGAGTTTACCGATAATAAATTGTTTAATGAAAATACTCACATACTTGATTTATTTGCCGGTAGCGGAAGCCTTGCTTTTGAGAGCCTATCAAGAGGAGCGGGTCTTGCTACCTTAATTGACATTGATCCGTCTTCATTAAAAATAGCAGAAGGATTTGCTAAATCTCTAAATATTGAAAATGAAATTAATTTCGTTAATCTTAATGCCTTAAATCTACCGAAAGCAAATAAAGCTTTTGATCTTGTATTTATCGATCCCCCTTATCATAAGGATATAGTACCTAAAGTAATGAAGTTGCTGGTAAAAAATAACTGGCTTAAAGACGGTACTATCATAGTTATTGAGATGGCTAAACTAGATGACTATGTTTTAGATGAAAATATTGAAATTATACGTGAAAAACTATATGGTAAGAGTAAATTATTAATTTTAAGATATGCCCTTGCAAAATGAAAGGTTGGTATACGAAGATCAACTGGAGAAAGAGCAAGGAGTTCACAAGGTGAGGAGCGGAGCGTATACTTGCACCGTAGAACTTGTAGAACGACGTAGCCAATTTTTGAAGTTCTATCTGAGTAACAATGACCAAAGACAAAAAGCATTATACATGTTCTAATTGCGGAAATATTAGTCCTAAATGGTCAGGGCAATGCTTTGATTGCGGTGTATGGGGCAGTATTGTTGAAGAGATAGTAAGTTCAAATAAAGCAATTGTTAAAACAGGTAGCAAACAAGATTTTGATAAGCTTTCCGGTAACGTAGCCGAGCAGTTACGCATCCCTACCCCTATAGGCGAATTAAATAGAGTGCTTGGCGGGGGTTTAGTGCTTGGCTCTGCTATATTAATAGGAGGCGACCCTGGTATAGGCAAATCTACTTTGTTACTGCAGTTAGCAGCAAGTAACTTTGCATCAAAGATGAATTGCTTATATATCACGGGTGAAGAATCATTAGACCAAATAAAATTAAGAGCTATAAGACTAAATCTAACTAATTATAATACAAATATTTTAGCAGCTACTAATTTGGAAGATATTATTGCAAGTATAGAAGCTAATAAAAATAATATTGATTTAGTAGTGATTGATTCTATTCAAACAATTACGACAAAAGAATTATCCTCACCTCCAGGCACTGTTTCGCAAATTCGTACATGTGCAAATGAACTTATTAATTATGCTAAGCAAAATAATATAATTATCCTGCTAAGCTGTCATATAACTAAAGACGGGCAGCTAGCAGGTCCTAAAATACTTGAGCATTTAGTTGATACCGTATTATATTTTGAGGGAGATCATAATGATCATTTCCGTATTTTACGCTCATACAAAAATCGTTTTGGCGGTGTGGGAGAAATAGGAGTATTTGAGATGAGCGGCAGCGGACTTATTGAAGTAACAAATCCGTCTGAACTATTTTTAATGAAGCGAGAGCAGAATGTTATAGGTACGTCTATTTTTGCAGGAATTGAAGGTTCAAGACCGTTACTTATGGAAGTACAAGCCCTCATAGTACCCTCAAATATGGTAACTCCTAGACGCTCTGCAGTTGGTTGGGATGCTAACAGGTTATCAATGATACTTGCCGTACTTAGTAGTAGGATAGGACTTAATCTTGCTAATTATGAAGTATATTTAAGCATTGCGGGGGGGCTTAAAATTGCCGATCCTGCTTCGGATCTTGCAGTAGCAGTGAGCTTAATATCTGCCGCAACAGATAAGCCCGTACCTGAGCAAAGCATCTTCTTCGGCGAAATAAGCTTATCGGGTGAAATAAGAAAAACTGCAAAAGCAGAAACAAGAATAAAAGAAGCCATAAAACTTGGATTTAATAAGATTATCTGCTCTAAACTTGAAAATTTAACTTATGACTTTATATCTTCTGTCTCACATTTAAAGGACCTAAAAGAGATAATTAAATGAGTATAGTTTATGAAATAAGAAATTTAGAAGAAGCACGTGATTTTTTATCTAGTGTAGAAGAAAAGCAGATATTAACAAATAATGCCTCTAGCGTAAAATATTACGGTATGCTAGCAATTGATTATATGTTTAAAACTTTAAGCAGAGAATTTCCTGAGAAAGTTTTAGATCTTACTGTAGATGTAGGAGATGATCACGCCGCTTTATTTACTGCAATCAAACTAGGGTATAAGAATATAATATATACAGGTAATTCAAATGAAGTTAGGGCATTATTGCGTGGATTGGAAAGGCGCCCACTGTCATATCGTGGCTTGACCAAGTAGTATACGAATGTCATTCCCGCCTCCGCGGGAATGACCTAGAGAGTTGGGGAAATAATATAAAAGAAAACTTAAAATATACAAGTCAAAAAACATAGTATTTACTAAAAAACCATGAATATCAAAGATACAGGAGTAATAGTTGCTAAAAAACCTTTAAAAGAAAATACCTTTATTATTACGGTTTTTACTAAAAATTATGGTTTATATTCGGGAGTTGCAAAAGAATCTTCTAAAAAAAGCAAATTTATATATCAAGAAGGTAATATTGTAGATTTTCTTTGGCAGGCAAGGCTGCATGAACATATAGGCATGGCTAAATGTGAACTCATCAAATCTTACACCGGTTATTTTATTACAAATAAAGCTAAATTATATGCCTTTAATTCCGTTATATCTTTAATCAAAGAGTTATTTCATGAAAGAGAAGAACATTCTAATTTTTTTTCATTTCTAATTAACTATTTAGATGATTTATCAAAAAATTTTTATTTTCGTGATTATATTAATTTTGAGCTGGCTTTACTTGACATAGCAGGTTATAAACTCGACCTTAGCAAGTGTGCCGTTAGTAATATAAAACAAGATTTATACTATGTATCACCTAAATCAGGTAGAGCATTATCATATGAAGTAGGAAAACCTTATAAAGATAAATTATTGATTTTACCAAAATTTTTACTTTCAGATAATAGAGAGATTACATTAGAAGAAAAAAGACAAGCTTTAACTCTAACAAACTATTTTTTTAATAGATATTTATTTCATAATAATAGACACGCTGAAGCACGCCAAGTTTTTATGGAGTATATTCTTAATCGGTGTCATCCCGCTACTTGATCACGGTATCCAAAAAATAACTTATAATATACATTTTTTAACATTTTTACTAGATGCCGTGATCAAGTCACGGCATAACAAAGAATAGTTTATGAAAATACTAGCATTTGACACGGCAAATAATACTGCATCGGTAGCAATATCCGAAAATGAAAATATTCTTGCATATATAGAAGAGTTACGCCCTTCTATGCAAGCAGAAAATCTAATGCCCATGATAGAAGACGTAATGAAAGCAGCTAAATGTTCATATGATGATCTAGATTATTTAGCGGTAACTACCGGCCCCGGTAGCTTTACCGGTATTAGAATAGGTTTAGCTAGTGCTAAAGGTATATTATTTGCCAAGGAAAATATTAAAGCAGTGGCAGTTAACAATTTTGAATATGCTTATTTTAGAGCCATAACTCAAGTTAAAAATTACGATAAGATATATGTCTTTTTAAACGCTTACCGCTCACAGCTTTATATGCAAGTTTTTCATAAATCAGGAAAAATAGAAGAGCCGTTATTGATAGATTTCGAGTATGCTATAAAGTTGCTTGCAAATGAGAAAGGTAGTATAGTTTGCTGCGGTAGTGGACTTGAATTTATACATAATCAAATTATGCATTTACCGAGTATAATAACCTTGCCGCGTTTTGCACGAGTTAAAGCATGGGTCATTTGTAGATATATTGCTAGTAAGGGGCGATGCGGTATAAAGTTAAATAGTTCTATCGAACCGCTTTATATACGCCCTCCTGATGCTAAAATAGCTAAAAAAGGATAAGATTGAAAATCTTATCCTTAATTTATTTAGAGTGCTATTATTTCATCTTCTAAGTCAGAACCCAATCCGGAATCATTATCTGATAATGCTCCTGATAATTCCATAGTAAAATTACCATTATACGGTTCTACTTCTTGCTTTACACACTTCTTGTCATGTATTAAGGCTATTATTTTCCCAACTAATGATTCTAATAAATCATGATCATCCAAGTCAATAATATCAACGATTCTCGCTAGACTTTCATTTGAGGCGTGATAAATTATTGTTGCTAGCTTATCATTTGAAATATTACTCATGATTCTTTCTAAATTTTCATTTGGAATAATATCAAGCTCTTTTGCAAGTTTTTCTTCTCCTGCTAAAAAAATTATAGTTTCAAGCTGTTCATCAGAGATATCCTCATTTGATAATTTTTTTAGTTCCTGCTCGATGAGTTCATCTAAAGAAAGGGTTTTATCTATATATATATTTAATTTATCTAATGGAATAAATTTCATTAATCTCTTAGGGTTTAATTCCCCGAAGCTTTGCTTCGTGATATGATGTATGGCTGTAGAACACGTACTAAAGTTTATTTAACTGTACCTATTTCCTATGGTCTAGCTATATCTAAAAAAGTTTTAGTTGCTTCTGATGAAAAGCTTTATATGATGGTCGATCCGCCCCTTGATTCTTTACATAGTTGCGTAATTTTTTCTCATCTCCATGTTTTCCAACCGTACTCATAAAATATCCATTAGTCCAAAATTCGGTACCCCATAATTTATTTTTTAAGTCAGGAAATTTCTTAAACATTTTCTTAGCTGTT
>JAPYLE010000199.1 GCA_027293795.1 Rickettsia endosymbiont of Ixodes persulcatus | reverse complement strand
TTATATGATTAATAGGCATATTGGTACACATGAGCCAGACATGATTTTGCACATACGGGTCGCATAAGCTTTAGCTTCATATGCGACTTCTAGTCGCTATAAAACAAACTTTCATCTGAAAGATGAAAGTGGTTGATTTTTTTCTGGATACCGTGGTTAAGTCACGGTATGACACCGAACACGTTTTTCGATTCACGCAACAATGCCTAGCAGGAATGACATCGATTCATGCGGAAATAACATATTACCTCGCACTATTAATATATATGTCTCTAGCTTTTCTTAAAATTTTATCCTCAAGCGTAATAGCAAGATTTGAAGTATTTTCATTAAGTACCCATTGTTTATTTTTAAGCATTTCCTCAAATACCTTTACTTCAATTGAATCCGGACTTATTACATCGTCTTTAATAAATATATTTATTTTAAATCGAAAATTAGGATTAGAACGTGGGCTATACCATTCCGTAATAATCACGCCGCCGTTTGAATCAGCTGATGCAAGAGGAGCAAAACTTATAGTCTCTAATGCTGCTTGCCAGAGATATTTATTAACTGAGCCTCCTACAGCTTTAGTAGATTCATTTTTTACCCTGCCTGGTCTAAAAACTAATCCTTCTTCACCTGCTATAGAACCTACCTCGTCCCATTTTTGCTCTTGTTCTGTTTTTGGATAATCATCCGCTAAGATACTAGTACTTATTGCACTAAGTATAATTACAAAAAATAATCCGATAATTTTTTTCATAACCAATATTTAATTAGTGTGCTTGAAGGAAATAATAGAGAAGCTTTGGCTATTAGTCAAAAATTATTTAAACTAATTTTGGCTTAAGCGTTCAATGTCATTCTTAGCTAAAAGCAGGAATCTTCTGTTGTCATACCTTAACGGGCATGACGACAAAAATATCTTTAGGATTCTCAGGAAATTTAATAAGTACCGGTGCTGAAACATTTGAAAAATATAATTCTACTAAATCTGATTTCACAGCTTTTAAGACATCTTCTAAATATTGCGGATTAAAGCCTATAGCTAAAGACTCATCGCTATTATATTCATAAAAACTTTCCTTATCTTGTGCAGAATTAATAACCTCTTTTGCGTTACCTCTTGCTTCACCGACGGCACTAATCTCTAAGGTTTCACGAGATAACAATAATTTTACCGCTCTAAATTTTTCAACGGTTATTATCGCTATTCGCTCAATGCTATCTGCAAATATTTTTCGATTAATTACTAATTTTGAGCTGCTGCTTTCCGGAATAAAAGCACTATAATTAGGGAAAGTACCGTCTATAAGCTTTGATAACATAATAGTATTTTCATTACATATAAATTTAATCTTATTGCTACTCAATAAAATTTCTATATCTTCGTTTATATTTTTAGGATCTTTAACTATTTTTAAAATTTCCTGCACGGATTTTGCTAAAATAATTGAATCGACAAAATTTTCGATTTCTTTAGATGAAACTCGTTATAATTTAAACGGTGTTTATTTACACATAAAAGATAAAGAATTTTGTTCGGCAAGTACCGATGGGCATAGGCTTTCGATTTCATGGGTAACATTAGAAAAAAAAATAAAGAATTTTGGGGTTATATTACCACAGAAAAGTGCAGAGGAAATTCTAAAAATAGTTAAAGATCCTAAAAATATAAACGAAGATATAGAAATTTTATTGAGTAGCAATAAGATTAAATTTATATGTAATGAAAATACTTCAAATCTTGCTATTACGCTTGAGGATAAAATTTTAAGAAAAGCTAGAGACATTCTTAGCTAAAAGCAGGAATCTTCTGTTGTCATACCTTAACGGGCATGACGACAAAAATATCTTTATCTTTTATGTGTAAATAAACACCGTTTAAATTATAACGAGTTTCATCTAAAGAAATCGAAAATTTTGTCGATTCAATTATTTTAGCAAAATCCGTGCAGGAAATTTTAAAACTTGCTTCAGGATTAATACTGTCCATTACAGGAAAAGAACTAACCGGCAAAGTAAATAAATTAAATTTACAATTTTTTCCTTTGAGCTCAAGTCCCGTTGTACCAAGATCAGTTAATGTAAGCTCGGAATCGGGAAGTTTTCGGACTATATCGTTTAGAGTTTTAGTAGAAACGGTAAGTTCACCTTCACTTACTACCTGTACTGCTATTTTTTGACTTAAGTACAAATCCATATTAGTAGAACTAAGCTCTAGATTGCCGTCTTTTGCCGATAATTTAATGTTTGCATATTCAGGTATTACATTACGTTTTTCAACAACGGAACTTGCAAACCCTAGGGACTGAACTAACGTTTTTGTTTCAACTATTAACTTTAACATATTGTCATTCTCTTAATATTCCTTGAAATTTTTGCGAGGTAGCAGTAACTAAATCCTTACTAAATGAATTTAAATCAGTATCAGACAAAGTGCGGTCATCAGCTTGCAGCTCTACTTTAATCGCTATAGATTTTTTACCTTTAGGTAATTTATCACCATTATAAATATCAAATAATATAACTGATTTGACAAGCTTTTTATTAAAATTATTTATGTATGAGATTATTTCACCGACCCTATGATCTTGATCAACAATAAATGCGTAATCTCTAAAATTAGCTTGGAAATCCGATACTGCAAATTCTTCTCTTTTACCGCATTTAGCTTTTATTACAGGCAAATTCATAATATTTAGCTCGAATGCAAATATTTCCTGATTAATATCGTAATGTTTCAAGATTTTAGGGTGTATTTGCCCAAAATGGCCTAATAAATTTTTTCCTAGGGCTAAATTTACCGATCTAGTCGGATGATAATATTGTGGAGCTGCTGCCCCATTCGCTACTATACATTTATCTATAGATAGCCCTGCATAATCAAATACCTGCTCTAAATCACCTTTAAGATCAAAAATATCATAACTACGTCCTGATGAATGAGGATTCTTATTATTATATGAACCAGTTATAATTGCCGTTAAATAAGTAGATTCCGTATTTAAATCCACAAAACTCGGCCCAACTTCAAAAAAAGCCATATCTTTTATAGAGCGTGCTAAATTTTTACTTACTATACTTAACAAATTTGGCAGTATAGTAGGACGCATATAATTATCTTCTACACTTATAGGATTAAGCAAAAATAACTCTTCTTTTAATTCAGCAAACAACTTTGCATCTTCACTATTCATAAAAGAGTTAGTTACTACTTCATCATAGCCTTTGCTTGCTAATATCCTTTTAAAAATAGAGATTCTTTTATGCTCTCTTAGCTTATTATTATCTTGCTCTAGTTCAGGTAATTTTATACTCTCTATTTTATCATAGCCGTAAATACGAGCGATTTCTTCAGCTATATCTTCTAAAATAGTTATATCATGACGCCATGAAGGAGCTATTACTTTTATAACATCATCCTTAATATTTGTAATAAAACCTAATTTATTTAATATAGACTCTATCTCTTTGATATTTAGTCTAATTCCTGTAATTTTTTCTAAATAGCATGCTGAAAAATCTAAAGGTTTTTTTTGCGGCTCTTTTTCACCAACCTTTACTATTTCCGATATTTCACCGTTTCCACATATTGACAAAATAAGATTAGTTGCTATATCCAAAGCCTTTTCCGCAAAATTTCTATCAATATTACGCTCATTACGATATCTAGTATCCGTATCAATTTGGAATCTTCGCCCACTAGCTGCAACAATTTTAGCATTAAAGCAAGCAGTTTCGAGTATTATATTAGTCGTACTATCGGTACAACTACTATCAACCCCGCCAATGACACCGGCAAGGCCATGAATACCGCTTTCATCTTTTATAACCAGATCATTTTCGGTAAGTAAATATTCTTTGCCGTTTAGGGCATGGAATTTAACTACGTCACTATTGTCATCCCGCGGCTTGACCGCAGGATCCATAGAACAATTTACAGCACTAGTAATTTCATTGGATCCCGCGGCTTGACCGCGGGATGACAATTGTTTTTCCTCGTAATAACAACCTACAATAATCCCCCCTTTTATCTTATCCGCATCGTAAGCATGCATCGGCTGCCCGAAGCTATAGGAAATGTAATTTGTTACATCGACTAAGCTTGAAATAGTTTTTACCCCGACATTTTTCAATAATTTCTGTAACCAATCAGGGCTTGGTTTATTCTTTAAATTTTTTATTTCTCTAAATGTAAATAAAGGGCAGGCTTCTTTATCTTGCACGTTAAGCTTCATTTTAGAAGTAAATGTACTCTTTATTTCCGGAATTTCTAACTCTTTAAGCGTTCCGAGTCCTTTTGCTGCTAAATCTCTTGCAATGCCGTAAACTCCAAGTGCATCACCACGATTAGGAGTAACGTTAATTACAAATATAGGATCATCTAAACCACAACATTTAGTAAAATTCTCTCCAACCACGGCATCTTCAGGTAGCTCCATAATCCCTTCAGACTCTGAAGCAAGCAGCAATTCCTCTTCAGAGCAAAGCATACCGCAGCTTTTTTCTCCTCTAATTGTGGATTCTTTAATTTTAAATTTGCCGTTTGGTATTTCTATTCCGATATTTGCAAGCACTACTTTTATACCTGCCCTTGCATTGCTTGCCCCGCAAACTATTTGCAGAACTCCATTCTTAGTCTCAACATCGCAAAGCTTTAACTTATCAGCTAATGGGTGAGGTTTAGCATTTATAATATGTGCTACTTCAAATTCTTGTAACTCCCCTGCCTTATCTATCACCTCTTCTACTTCAAGACCAATAGCTGTCAGGGCTTCGGCAATTTCAGCAACTGAAGCAGATGTCTCTAAAAATTGTTTTAACCATGATAATGTAAATTTCATTTCGTTAACCCTCCAGCTAAATTCGGTATATCAAAGCCCCCGAAATTATAATGTTTAAGCCAGCGCATATCTCCTTCAAAAAATTGTCTTAAATCTTTAATATTAAATTTAAAGCTTGCAGCTGATAAAATTGATCTGACAATCCCTGCAAGGAAATATAAACAAGGTTCTATTCATCCTATAACGCAGTGTAGTGAGGAGTTAATACAAGTATTTTCGCAGTTTGGCTTTACTATAGAAAATGGGCCGAATATTGAGAATGATTTCCATAATTTTACCGCTCTCAATTTTGAAGATGATCATCCGGCAAGGCAGATGCATGATACTTTTTATTTAAAAGGTCAGGAAGGTAGTAAGCCAATGCTGCTTCGTACCCATACCTCAACCGTGCAGATTAGAGCTATGAAAAACGGTAAACCGCCTTTTAGGTTTATAGCACCAGGTAGGACTTATAGATCCGATTCAGATATGACGCATACGCCAATGTTTCACCAAATAGAAGGACTTGTTATTGATAAAAATATCAATATGGGGCATTTAAAATACGTTATCACGGAATTTATAAGAAGCTTTTTTGAAAATTCTAATATTGAATTACGCTTTAGACCTAGCTTTTTCCCGTTTACCGAACCTTCTGCCGAAGTTGATATTCGGATGAATAAAAACGATAAATGGCTTGAGGTTTTAGGGTGCGGGATGGTTCATCCAAACGTGCTTAAGAATGTCGGAATCGATAGCAGTGAGTATCAAGGTTTTGCTTTTGGACTTGGAGTAGAGCGTTTTGCAATGCTAAAATATAATATTAAAGATTTAAGACAATTTTTGGTGAAACATTGGCGTATGCGTCATATCTGAATCGGATCTATAAGTCCTACCTGGTGCTATAAACCTAAAAGGCGGTTTACCGTTTTTCATAGCTCTAATCTGCACGGTTGAGGTATGGGTACGAAGCAGCAT
>JAPYLE010000198.1 GCA_027293795.1 Rickettsia endosymbiont of Ixodes persulcatus | reverse complement strand
TAAAGAACATTGGCAAAATCATCGCTACTTTTAATCATTGCAGACAAGTTTTCTTTTAAAGCTTCACAAACAGCCATACACTGTTCGGTATTTAAATCCCGAACAGCGCACGGTTATATATGAAGCTTTAAAAGAAAAACTACCTGCAATCGTTAAAGACAGCCGTGATTTTTCAAATTTTCTTAATTATTTAAATACCGAACAGCGCACGTTTGTATATTAAGATTTAAAATAAAAAAAACCGTGCACTGTTAAGTATTTAAACAGTGAATAACATTGTAAAAATCACCGCCGTTTTTAACAATTGCAGGTAGTTTTTCTTTTAAAGCTTCATATACAACCGTGCGCTGTTCGGCATTTAAAGCTTCGGGGAATTAAACCCTAAGAGATTAAATATAAAAAACGTCAACCTATCCATAACCAATTACAACGAGCAAAAATTTTAAGTTCTTTCACATTCATCGATAAAGTACTTATATTACCTAAACTGAAAGATTTTAATGATTATGCTCGGTTGGTGTAAAATACTTGTCCTCTGTAATCGCTGTAACAAAGCACGATCCTCAGTTAATAAATAAACAAATTCAAGCAAAATTAATAAATGCGAAAGTAATAGAAGTTATCGACTTACTACAACATCCTAATATAGGTACACTTTCTAGCTCAAATATTATTAAAAATATATAGTTTTTTCTAAAAATTTATCGATTTTTACTTTAACAAAAATGCATATACATTTATATTAAATATAAATAACCTATATATGTGCTATGAAAAATATTATTACTTTAATTAGTTTATTGATTTTTAGCAATGTTTGCTTTGCTTCCGAGTCGTTACCTTGGCAAGTAACATTCCAGCCGCCGGCAAGTCCGATTATGGAGGAATTACATCATTTTCATAATTTTCTGCTTTATATCTCAATGGCTATTGTTTTGTTTGTTGCTGGATTACTTGGCTTTGTATGCGTCAGATTTAATGCAAAAAATAATCCCGTACCGGCAAAATTTGTACATAATGTTTTAATAGAAATAATTTGGACTGTAATACCTATAATAATTTTAGTTATTATTGCAGTGCCGTCTTTTAGAATATTGCGTCATGCCGAAAAAATACCCGAAATGGATTTAACTATTAAAGTAGTAGGTTATCAATGGTATTGGCACTATATATATCCTGATCATGATAATTTGGAGTTTGATAGCAT
Organism: Rickettsia endosymbiont of Ixodes persulcatus; assembly: GCA_027293795.1. Classification (GTDB taxonomy): domain Bacteria; phylum Pseudomonadota; class Alphaproteobacteria; order Rickettsiales; family Rickettsiaceae; genus Rickettsia. The sequence goes on along the minus strand of JAPYLE010000198.1, from coordinate 2,485 downwards.
AATGATCTCTGATGAGAATCTAAAGCCTGACCAAAAAAGATTATTGGATGTTGATAATCGAATTGTTATCCCTGAAAACGCTACCGTAAGATTTCTTATTACCGCAGGTGATGTGATACATAGTTTTGCCGTTCCGTCGCTTGGTTTTAAAATAGATGCAGTGCCTGGAAGAATTAATGAAACGTGGACAAGAGTTGCCAAGAAAGGCGTATATTACGGGCAATGCTCCGAACTATGCGGCATCAATCACGGCTTCATGCCGATTGCTATAGAAGTAGTAAGTAAAGAGGATTTTGATAACTGGATTGCAAGTAAAAATAAGGTTGCGATGAATGATGAGAATCCAAAATTAGCGGCTAATTAATTATTATGACATTTTATAGAAATCCATATTCCTTAAATAATTAATACAAAAGTATCCAAGTTAGATACATTATTAAACTAAATTTTTTATATGACTAGTCACAATAACCATTATCCCCATCTTTACTCCAAGCAAACGAAAGAAACAATATTTTTAAAGCATTTTATTCACAATCCTAACATAATAGTGGGTGATTATACCTATTATAATGATCCTACCCCCTAAAAGGTTTGAGTATGAAAATGTTAGAGGAGCTTATTTTGTTAAATTGATTATAGGAAAATTTTGTGCTATTGCTATGGGTACTAGTTTTATAACCGATGATATGAATCATCCTATGGACGGGTTTTCTACTTATCCTTTCTTTATTTTTGAAAATTGGAATAATTATATTCCTTCCTATTATAAAAGAAGAGATACTATAGTTGGAAACGACTTATGGTTTGGTATAAACTCTACTATTTTGCCTGGAGTTAATATTGGAGACAGAGCAATTATCGGTGCTTGCTCAGTAGTGGCTAAAGATGTACCGCCATATAGTATTGTTGCCGGCAATCCCGTAAAGATAATACGCTATAGATTTTTTGATGATATAATCGAGCAATTACTTGAAATTCAATGGTGGGATTGGAATTATGATAAAATCACTAGAAATATTCCAACAATTGTTGGAGCAGATATCGAAAAATTAACACAGGCAGAATAATAATTATGGATATAACTACTAACGACATTAATCACGATGACCACCACACCCCTCACGGTTGGAGGCGGTGGCTTTTTTCTACTAATCACAAAGATATCAGCATTATGTATATCATATTTGCTGTTTTTGCCGGAATTGTCGGCGGGTTATTTTCTCTTCTCTTTAGGTTAGAACTTGCAATGCCCGGCGGAACATTCCTTAACCATGATTTCCAGCTATATAACGTGCTTATCACAGCACATGCGGTTATTATGGTATTCTTTATGATTATGCCGGCTTTATTCGGCGGATTCGGTAATTACTTTGTACCTCTATTAATAGGAGCCCCTGATATGGCATTTCCACGCCTTAACAATATAAGTTTTTGGCTGTTAGTTCCTGCTTTTATCTTACTTACGGGATCAGCTTTTGTTGACGGCGGACCAGGAACGGGCTGGACGCTCTACCCTCCTTTAAGTAATTTGAGCGGTCACCCAGGAGCAGCAGTCGATATGGCTATTTTCAGCTTACATTTAACGGGTCTTTCATCAACCCTCGGATCAATTAACTTAATCGTTACTATCTTTAATATGAGAGCACCAGGGATGGGGTTATTTAAAATGCCGTTATTTGTTTGGTCTATTTTAGTAACTGCATTCCTCATAATTCTAGCAATGCCGGTACTTGGCGGAGCTATCACTATGCTACTTACAGATCGTAACTTTGGCACTACTTTCTTTAAACCCGAAGGCGGCGGTGATCCCGTATTATTTCAGCATTTATTTTGGTTTTTCGGTCATCCTGAAGTATATATCGTAATACTTCCGGGCTTTGGTATAGTAAGTCAGGTTATCTCAACTTTTTCACGCAAACCTATATTCGGCTATCAAGGTATGGTTGGAGCTATGGTGATAATAGGCTTTGTCGGGTTTATTGTATGGGCTCACCATATGTTTACGGTTGGGCTTTCTTATAAAGCACCGAGCGACATCGTATAATGGAAATGTGCAACAACGTAATATGTATCATGCAGTACTCTATCAAGTGCCGAATTTGATAGAATTATGCCGGTTACGCCGCCAATCGTGAATAATATGATAAATCCTATTGAAAATAGCATAGGTGTTGGGAACGTAATAGAACCGCCCCACATAGTCGCTATCCAGCTAAATATTTTGATACCTGTCGGAACTGCTATAATCATTGTTCCGGCAGTGAAATATATAAGTGCATTATAAGAAAGCCCAACCGTAAACATATGGTGAGCCCATACAATAAACCCGACAAAGCCTATTATCACCATAGCTCAAAATTGTGAAAAATATACTTACGCTGCTTTTCCATGGTATGCCTTGCGGAAAAGCTATACCGATGCGATTATTGCAGCCGGCGGTGTACCGCTATTATTACCTTATCAAAGCGCAACTATAGATCAG
>JAPYLE010000197.1 GCA_027293795.1 Rickettsia endosymbiont of Ixodes persulcatus | reverse complement strand
GCTGTTTTATCATGATTATTGATGATTAATTCTTCAAATTCTTTGAGATTTATTCTTGCATTATAACCCCTTGCTGGACCATAAGGTTTTGCTTTTATATCTCCTGTTTCCCATTTAAGAGTTTTCCATCTATATATAGTTACTCCTATCATTCCTAAAAAACCTGCTAGAACAATCCAAAATATCGGCATACCTGCAATAAACAGCTGAATACCGAAAACTGCCGTAATCATCACAAGCATACCAAAATCCGGCTGAATAATTAAGAGAATAGCAACAATAGAATAAAGTATTACACAAATCGTAAAACTTGGAAAATCATCATTAAATTTTAACGATAACATCCAACCTGTAACAACTGCAAAAAACGGTTTAATAAATTCCGAAGGTTGAATAGATAGACCTAGAATATTAATCCATCGTACTGCTCCTTTTACTTCATAACCAAGAAATTTAACTGCCATTAATAAAACCACGCTAGCAATAAACCCGAGTATTGCAAAACGCCTTAACCATTTCTTATTAAGGCATGAAAATAATAATATAAGCCCTGAAGCGGCAGCTAAATAAAATATTTGTCTAGATGCAAAATAACTTTCTTCAAGTCCTATTCTACTTGCTACTGCCGAACCTGAAGTAGTAACCAACATTAAACTAAAAGCAAATAAAATTATCAAAGAAATTATTATTTGCCTATCGGTACTCCGCCACCATAATTTAATAAAGTTATTAGATATTTCGTTATTTTTAAACATTTTATGGTTGTAAAATTTTTATTTTGTTATTTAACATAACACTTTATTTGGATATCTGTAAAAATGCTCAAGTAGCTTAAGCTAGGCTTATACAACTTAAGAATATTATAATAAATTAATTATATTCGCTACTTTTATTTTATTGATCAAACTGAATTATTTTAGTAACTTCAATTTTTTAAAAAAGAAATTTATATGATTTGTAAAAATTTAATTGAGAAATTACCTATAATTCTACAAAACGCTATAATATTAAACCTTATTCTAATAACAAGATTACATTAAAAGGAAAAATGAATATTACTATATAGCTAGACCATAGTAAATAGGTACATACTATGCTAATATATATGTTATAGATAATAATAAATAAGTTATGGCAAGCAGTTACAGTTACGATTTAAGAATGAAACTATTCAAAGCTCTAGATGATGTGCTCTCAATTG
>JAPYLE010000196.1 GCA_027293795.1 Rickettsia endosymbiont of Ixodes persulcatus | reverse complement strand
CTAGTACAGGTAAAGATAATAATAGTAATACAGCAGTAACAACTACTGCTCATCCAAATAAAGCTAATTTATGTAATCTTATACCTGGACTTCTCATATTAAGTATAGTTGTTATAAAGTTAACTGCACCTAATAAACTACTTATACCCGATAAATGTTATTTGCTTTAGGGTTCGTATTTATGTTCACAATCGGGGGATTATCTGGGGTTGTTTTAGCTAATGCTTCACTTGACATTGCATTCCACGATACTTACTACGTGGTAGCTCATTTCCATTATGTTTTAAGTATGGGAGCTGTATTTGCATTATATAGTGCATGATATTTCTGAATACCTAAAATATTAGGTTTAGACTACAATAGAATGTTAGGTAAAGTACATTTCTGAATCTTATTTATAGGAGTTAATGTTACATTCTTCCCTCAACACTTCTTAGGATTACAAGGAATGCCTAGAAGAATTAGCGATTACCCTGATGCTTTCGCAGGATGAAATCTTATAAGTAGTTTTGGTAGTATCATAAGTGTGATAGCTACTTTCTTATTCTTACACATTGTATATGTACAATTAGTAGAAGGTAAAGCTGCAAGTAGATACCCTTGATTAACTCCACAGTTCTATACAGATAGTTTACAAGTTCTATTAAATAGAAGCTATACTTCATTAGAATGAGCTTTAACGAGCCCACCTAAACCTCACGCATTTGTAAGTTTACCTTTACAGTCATCTTTTTAAGTAAGGAGAAGATTTTATAAAGTCTTTCTTAGACAATAGATTAGCAGGTATTCGTAATGAATTAAGCACTATCTTAATAAACGTAGCCAGGTGAGATGTCTAGGCTGCGAAGGTTTTAGTAAAACCTTCACAATATCTTACCAAGGATTATAGATATAAAGGTTTTTAGATTAACTTCTAAATTAAAGAGTTAAATCCCCTCCGATCCTAAGATATAACGCTACAGACTTTACAAGTATAACGTAAAAAAAAAAAAAGAATAAGGAATAAGAGTACATAAAGCTCTTACTTATTTTTCCCTCTGAACTGCTTAAAGGTTTATATCTTCTAGATTAACGTTAGGTTTAATTAGCTTAACTTAATAGGTAATATAAAAAAATAATAAAAAAATAAAAAAGAATGCTTAATTTGTTTTTAAACAATTTATACAATTGCGACACTCCTAGACCTTGAGGTCTTTATTTCCAAG
>JAPYLE010000195.1 GCA_027293795.1 Rickettsia endosymbiont of Ixodes persulcatus | reverse complement strand
TGGGCTTACTTCCCGTAGTAGGCTTACCCCTGCCGTTTATTTCTTACGGCGGAACAATGATTGCATCTATGCTAATCGGTTTTGGACTTGTGATGAATGCTCAGGTACACGGACATACTGCTTTAAACTAGATGCAATTATATCTATAAAAAATACGGTATTATTTAATTGGTCACAACAAATTAATAATAAGTTGCACTTCATTTTCTTATTTATCGTATAAAGCAAAATTTCCTATTGACCTTTATATAAAACAGTATAGATTTCTTTACAAATTAACTTTTATAAAGAAATTATGCTAGGCTAGAAAAAGTCAGGAGTTTCGCACTTAGCAAAAAATATAATTGCCGAAACAATTAAAACAATCATTCCCGTACCAAGATCTGGCTCTCTAATTATTAGAAAAGCCGGTATTAAAACTCCTATAATTGGTATAATAACTTTATGAAGTTTTGTAAGATCGTTAATTGTTAGTGAATGGAAATATCTAGCAAGCATTAATACAACAGCAATTTTTATCGGTTCGGAAGGTTGAAGTTTAACTATACCGATATCGATCCATCTTTTACCGCCCATGGCAGTTGAGCCGAAAAGCTCCACGGCTACTAGTAAAGCCAGTACGTAAAAATAAAAGATATACGATAACCTAAAGATTATCCGCAAATCAATTAATGCAATAATAATGGCTAAAGGCAAGAATATACAAAAATTTATAATTTGTTTGTAAGCCCAAGGCTGCAAATTGCTATTTGCTGCAGAATAAAGCACAATGAAACCAATACAGCAAATTAAGCTAATTAGTAAAATTAAAGTAATCGGTAATTTTTGTAATTGTTCTAGATAATTTTTATGCATTATTTTTATATTGGGTAATTGTTACTATGTCATTCCCGCCTACGCGGGAATCCAGCCCTTCCATCGTCACCTCGTGGCTTGACCACCACGTGGTCCAGTTAAAATGTCAAAAGCATACACTTAAAGTTATATTTCTGGATACTGCGGCTTGACCGCGGTATGACATCGGAGAGAAATTGATTTCCGCCTACGCGGGAATGACATATACCTCTTAAATTTCCACATTAAACACTCTAAAAATAAATACTAATTCGTCAGCTGTTTCTTTCAGATAATCAAAACGGCCGGTAGAACCGGTATGTCCTGTATCCATATTTATTTTTAATAATAATGGGTTATTGTCCGTTTTTAGCTCTCGTAATTTTGCTACCCATTTAGCAGGTTCCCAGTAACCTACACGTGGGTCGGATATACCGCAAGTAATGAATAGAGCAGGGTAGTTTTGTTCTTTTACGTTATCATAATGAGAATAAGATTTAATATATTCAAAATATTCTTTCTCTTTCGGATTACCCCACTCATTATATTCCAAGAGAGTTAGCGGTAAACTCTCATCAAGCATGGTACTCAGCACGTCTACAAACGGTACATGAGCGATTGCCGCTTTATAGATTTCCGGTTTTTCATTAAGTACATAACCGATTAGCATACCGCCGGCACTACCGCCCATTATGACTATATTTTGTTTGCTTGTATATTTCTCTTTAATTAAAGTTCTACTACAGGTTATGAAATCTTCAAAGGTTCTTTTTTTGGTTAAAAACTTCGCTGCTTCATACCAATCATGACCTAGATCATCGCCGCCTCTAATATGAGCAACCGCGTAAATAAAACCGTGATCGGCAAGCGTTACTGCCGTATTTCTAAAATTGACAGGAATGCTAATCCCGTAAGCTCCGTACCCCATTAGATATAAAGGGTTTGAGCCGTCTTTTTTAAATAAAGATTTTTTATAGAATAAAGTAATCGGTACTTTTACGTCATCACTATCTGCAAATATTCTCTCTACTTTATACTCCTTCGGATTAAAGTCTGAAGGTATTTCCTGCTGCTTTAATATCGTTAATTTATTGCTGTCAAAATCGTAGCTATAAGTGGTACTTGGTCTTACTAGAGAAGAGTAATTTACTCTGATATCGTCTTCCTCAAAGTTTGTAGAAAAACTACTTGCTTGGAAACTTTCGTCGGTAAATAATTTTGAAAACACTAGCCTAGATGATATTTATATTAAAGAAGAACAGGATAAATATTTAAAAAGCTTTGATATTACAAGTAATTATTTAATCTTAAATTATCGTGACCAAGGTTTACCGCTAATTAAAATAAAGCGATTTAAAAATCTACAAGAAAAAAAAAACCATCACCCGTTTTTTTTGATAATCATACATCATGTTCCAAGCAATAGGCAGGCTAACAAGAGCAGCAAGGCCTAGTATTATAAAAGATTTTATTCTAAAACCTGCTGCAAAAAATATAATTGCCGAAAATTGCCGAGAGATTTTTAGTAAATTAATGGTAATAGGTATCACTTCAATTTTATTTAGTCACGTATTTATTAATATAGCTATGGTGATGGGCTTACTTCCCGTAGTAGGCTTACCCCTGCCGTTTATTTCTTACGGCGGAACAATGATTGCATCTATGCTAATCGGTTTTGGACTTGTGATGAATGCTCAGGTACACGGACATACTGCTTTAAACTAGATGCAATTAT
>JAPYLE010000194.1 GCA_027293795.1 Rickettsia endosymbiont of Ixodes persulcatus | reverse complement strand
ATATGCTTCTAATTTTTATTTAGCCACTGGTTTTCATGGAGCTCATGTAATTATAGGTACTATATTTCTAATAGTTTGTTACTTTAGAGCAAAAAGAGGAGATTTTACTACAGAAGGTAATGGACATTTAGGGTTTGAATTCCTAAAACAATCATACCGACAACAGCTATACCTTTTGCAGTATTGCCTTTGAATACTAATTATTTTATTGAGGTAAAACATATGAACTTTCCTATTCGTAAATTAAACGAAGAATTAATCGATTATAATCTATCATTACGCATATTATTTACTATTCTAAGCGTGGCTATTATTATGATAGCTTTTGATAGCTTAGGTAGTAATGGCGATCCTGTAGGTGATGCATTATGTAAGTTAATTAAAGTATTCAGAGGCAATACTGCAAAAGGTATAGCTGTTGTCGGTATGATTGTTTTAGGAATTCAAACATTAAGAGGAAAATTGCAGTGGGAAGTAGCTTTAGTGGTAGTTACTGCAATTATTATATTATTTAAAGCTCCTGATATTGTTAACATGGTATCAAGTGATACTAATAACTCAAATTGTGGTGTTTCCTAATACGCGATAATAAAAATTATTATATCTTGTAATACCCATAAGTCGAAACTTATGGGTATTTTTACTTTTAGACACAGTAAACATTGCTAATGTCATTCCAGTTTTGTTGCGTGATTGAAAAACGCCTTCGGTGTCATACCGTGGCTTGACCACGGTATCCATAAAAACAACTTAAAATACTAATAATTTTAGTATTTAAAACTGGATCCCGCTACAAGCTCGCGGGATGACAACGGGAAATCGATCCATGCAACAAAGACCCCTTTCCGTCGGAATGACATAAGAAATCATACCACAATGCCTACTCGTAAAACAAAAAGTGGCTCTCACTTAAATAAAAGCCCTAATCTATTACCTATAGCAATATCAATATATTTTGCCGTAACAGGTATCCCTTCAATATTCATTTCTAGATATATTGCTTGTTTTGCAGGAATTTTTGCTTGCAACTTTGTAATGGATATATATTCATCTAAAGCTTGATTATTAGTATCCATTACTCTAACTTTGATTATAGGATCGGAAATTAGATAATCCGACTCATTAGATAATTTATAAAATATCTTCATACCGCCTATATGACGAGATTTTCCTAAATTAATTTCCTCTATTTTTAATTGATCATATTTACCTAAGAATTTAAAACTATCTACTAGTAATATCACTAAACAAAAAATTATAAAACTAGTCCATAATATTGGAAATATATTATATTTTTTCTTAGGAGGAATATATGGTAAAATAACCGGCACATTAGCATTGTAATGATTTTTAATAGGAGTTTTAATAGTTTCCGTGTTTACTTTATCTTTAAAGTCATTTAATTTACTAGTATTATAGTCTAATTTTTTGATACCACAAATGGCTACATTTGGAACATTTTACTCGTCGTCCATTAATACCTATTTGATTGCTTGTAACAATAAATTTTGTTTGGCAATTTGGGCAAGTAATATACATAGTTAATTATAATTATTATGTTTGACTTCATGATAATCTCATTTATTATTTTTGGCAATAAAACAGTTAAAAGATATGTCCTCTCTTATTAAAGAAATTGAAGAAGCTTGGCAAATTAAGGATAAACTTCTTCAAGATTCTCCAAAGCTTATAACATTACAAAAGACTCTTAATGAAATTATAGAAAGCTTAAATCATGGTATAATTCGTATTTGTGAAAAGAAAGAAAATAGTTGGCAAGTTAATGAATGGGTAAAGAAAGCTATATTGCTATATTTTATCACTACGGAATCGCAGCTTTATAATAGCAATTATAATAGTTGGTATGACAAAGTTGCTCCTAAATTTTCTGCAGATATTGATAAAAATACATTCAAAGAAGCAGCTATACGCACAGTTCCCGGTGCTTTTATTAGAACCGGTACTTATATAGCTAAAAATGTCGTTATTATGCCTTCTTTCATTAATATAGGTGCTTATATAGATGAGGGAACAATGATTGATACATGGGCTACTATCGGCTCATGCGCCCAAATCGGCAAGAATTGCCATGTTTCAGGCGGCACGGGAATAGGCGGGGTACTTGAGCCATTG
>JAPYLE010000193.1 GCA_027293795.1 Rickettsia endosymbiont of Ixodes persulcatus | reverse complement strand
AGAATTTGCCTGTGCAGAAAAATTTCCTGTACCATCTTCATTTATTATAACTTTACTAGAAACATTACCTGTAATATCTATAAAAGTCTTTCCTGCAAAACTTGTACTGAGGAACATTTTTATAGTGCCACCACCTGCATTAGAAATGACAGCAGCTAGTCCGTTTTCCCTAGTCCACCCAACAATATGTGAACTTTCAAATAATAGATTCATAATGCTATCAAATAAATTTAATGAATATAGGGTAGAGTCATTAAATTTTTAGTAAAATTAAAAATGATTATGGAATATCGATGCATTTGTCCCATTTTTCTACTTGTATTATAGTAAATCTTATGATAATATATATTAGAAATTAAATAGGTACTTTAACAGGGGAGTTGGTTTTTCCAACTGAGAGTAAGAAATTGAATCTTAGACCCTAAGACCTGATCTGGGTAATGCCAGCGTAGGAAGTTGCTAATAAGAGTTGAATTAGACAGCGCAAATCTACGGATTTGCGCTTTTTTTATTTAAACTGGTGACATACCTTATTTTACGGTGTGTTACCCAAGTATAACAGGAGGAGAAATTAACATGAAAAAGGTATTAACAATAGCTGGTTCTGACAGCTGTGGTGGTGCAGGTATTCAGGCTGATTTAAAAACTTTTAGTGCAAATGGGGTATACGGCATGAGTGTTATAACAGCTGTAACTGCTCAAAATACTCAGGGAGTTTTTGCGGTGCAGGATATTTTACCAGAAATAATTGGACAGCAGATTGATTCGATCTTTGATGATATTAGTGTGGATGCAGTAAAGATAGGAATGGTTTCACAAATTGCATCCATTGAAATAATATGTGAGAAATTAAAAAAATACAAACCATTAAATTTAGTTATAGATCCAGTTATGATTTCTAAAAGTGGTTATTCATTACTTCAGCCTGTGGCTAAAAAGGCACTAATAGAAAAACTACTTCCATTTGCGGATGTACTTACTCCAAACATACCTGAAACCGAGGTCATATTAAAGGAAATATTTAAAAAAGAATTTAATATAAAAAACATAGATGATATGAAAATGGCAGCAATAGAGATACATAAACTTGGACCAAAGTTTGTTCTTATAAAAGGGGGTCATATGGAAGGCAAGGCTATTGACATTCTGTTTGACGGTAAAGATGTTACATACCTGGAAAGTGATAGAATAAACACTAAAAATACTCATGGCACCGGATGTACATTATCATCTGCTATTGCTGCAAATTTAGCACTTGGTTATTCGAATATTCAAAGTGTCCAAAAGGCCAAAGAGTATATAACTATTGCCATAGAGCATTCTTTGAATATAGGGAAGGGTGTAGGGCCTACAAACCATTTCTATAGTCTATATAAAAAAGCAGGAATGAATTATGAATAACTCTGAGAATAAATTATCCTTTTGGCATTTTGCTTTCCTTTGGTGTGGTGCCGCAATTTCAATTGCAGAAATTTTAACTGGTGGTCTTATAGCACCACTTGGATTTGAACTGGGTCTACTTACAATTATTCTCGGGCATCTTATTGGGACATCAATATTTGCACTTGGGGGAATAATTGGTACCAGAGAAGATATACCATCCATAACTTCAACTAGAATATCTTTTGGACTATATGGTTCATATTTGTTTTCAATATTAAATGTTCTTCAGCTTGTTGGATGGACAGCAGTAATGATAAAAACAGCTGCTGAATCGTTAAATCTGATAAGTAAATCAATGTGGTCTTTAAATAATATAGCATTATGGAGTATTGTTATTGGAATACTTACAATAGTATGGATAGTTTGTGGTATGACTGGTTTCAAAAAAATTAATACTATAGCTGTATCTCTTCTTTTAATTCTTACAATAGTTCTTGGATGGATTATTTTTAGAAGTGGGAAGATTTTTTCAGAGGTATCACCATCCATAGCTAATTCTATTTCATTTGGAGGGGCACTTGAATTGGTTGTTGTAATGCCTATATCCTGGCTTCCACTAATTGCTGATTATACCAGGTTTGCTAAAAGTGAAAGACAGGGAGCTACTGGAAGCTTTATTGGTTACTTTATAGGTAGCACATGGATGTTCATTATTGGACTTGGAGCTGCAATTGTATCTAAAACTTCAGATCCTTCTGCAATGTTACTTGCAGCCAATCTTGGAATATCAGCTTTTGCAATAGTCGTACTGTCAACGGTAACTACTACATTTATGGATGCATATTCTGCAGGAGTCACATTCCTTAATATAATGCCAAAATTAAATGAAAAGGCTACAGCAGTTGTAATGACAATTATTGGAACACTACTTTCTCTAGCAGTTAATATTGGTAATTATACCAATTTTCTTTATGCAATAGGTTCTGTTTTTGCACCATTATTTGCAATATTATTAACTGATTACTTTATTATTAAAAAGCAGACAAAAGTCGTAGACAATCTACTCTTAAATATAGGCGCAGCAGCCGTATGGGCAATTGGAGTAGTACTTTATTATATATTCATAAAACATGATTTTATACTTGGAGCTACAGTCCCGAGTATGATGATAACAGGGATA
>JAPYLE010000192.1 GCA_027293795.1 Rickettsia endosymbiont of Ixodes persulcatus | reverse complement strand
ATTACTATTGCCGGTATAGAAAATATTCGTATGATTCAAAAAGGACAAATAGTTGGAAGTAATAATAACATATCTACTTTTGAGAACTTTAAAATGTTAATGGCATCATAACATCTAAAATCTAAGGTTTTGGTCTAAACTTGCTGGACATTATGCTTAGATGCGACAGAACCAAATTTATTAAACATACAAAATCATTTTTGAGTCATATACTCAATTGTCAAACTATAAGATTTTAAAAATAGTATTAATAATTTGGGAAAATTCTTTTGTTCTTGATAATTTTAAGTTTTGTTTTTTTCATAAGCCCAATTTATCATAATAATATTCTATAAATTTGAATCCTAGACTACTTGATAATCTATAAACTATATGACCATATTGATTTTTGAGCCAATCAGCCATGAACTTAGTGGGCATAGAGAGGGTTAATGTTTTCATCTCTTTATCCTCTTTAACTCTTGCTTTAGAAAACCAAGCCTTATCTATTTCATAACCTAACTCCTCAATTAATCTTGATCTGATTTGGTGCCATGCTGTGTTTTCTTCAATTGCATCTAAGCCTCCACTTCTCTCTAAAATACCAACAGGTGTGCTATTAGAGACAATAGTGGATTTTGTGATTTTAGGATATAGTATTTCCATTTCTTTCTCTTTTCCCCGTCTTTCTTGTTCCTTTTCAAAATCTTCCACATCCTCTACCTCCTGTACATAATACCCATTTATGCCATATACTGCTTCTAATTGCTCGCTTAAGATCTCTATTTGTCGCTCGCTTAAGGTTATACTGCTTGGAATTAATGCAGTAACAAAGCTATTATCATGGTTTGTTTTAAACTCTACTTGCTGTAGTATTGAACATGCTACATTAGTACTAAATCTTCCGGCTATCTTCTTCTTTACCTGCATTGCTCTGCTAGTATCTAATGAATTCTCTATTTCACTTAAATATCTTTCATTTTCTAGCATATCTTTCTCTTCTGCATTAATGTTACAGCTGAATCTGAAGCTAGTGTGATTAACAAGCGGTCCTTGGTGTTTCTCGTTCTTTAATGTCTTCTCCATATAGCTTAGGAACGTAAATCTGTTCTTAAATCTCTTCTCAGGATATTTGATATATAGTTTTGACAGTAACTGATTTACAAAGTTAACGCTAAATTCTCTGCCAGCTCTAAAGTTAAACATATCTACATTTTTTGATGAGAGAGGGTAGAAGTGTCTTAGTTCTTTGTGCAGTTCTGTATTCCTATGGGTGGATGTTGTACATGGATTCAGTTTTTGTACGGCAGATTTAATTACCCATTTTTCTTTTTCAGATATATCGTTGATGACTCCAGACGCAGACTCAGAGTTGGTATTAGAGCAAGATTGTTTCAGATTAGGTGTTTCTGTACATTCTTGCTTGCCAATGAGGTTTAGCTTGTCCAAGAAGTCTTGCTGAGAAA
>JAPYLE010000191.1 GCA_027293795.1 Rickettsia endosymbiont of Ixodes persulcatus | reverse complement strand
TAATCAAAAGTACACAGAACCTAATTAACAAGCAAATTTAAAAATGTTCGGACAAAATCCTAAAAGAAGTATATTAAACGGTGACGGTACTAAGCTAGAGGTAAAGTCTATTTTTAGACTATACAAGGTGAGGGAATTTTTGTAGGTAGTCCTGCTATATTTATAAGGCTTGGGGGATGTAATCTTGCTTGTAATTTTTGTGATACGGAGTTTGAAGATTTTGATTTAGTAGATATAACCGGGATTTTGAATAAAGTAGAAAGTTTGGCATTAAATTCTAAAAATGAAAAATCGATTAATTTAGTAGTAATAACCGGTGGTGAGCGCCGATGCGTCAACCTATAGAATTATTATGTCAGGAAGTTACTAGACCGGGATTTTAAAGTCCAAATAGAGACTAATGGTACGTTATATCGCTCTTTGCCGCATGAAGTGTCTATAATTTGTTCGCCGAAAGTAGGTAAAACCGGTTATAGTAAAATAAGAGAAGATTTATTAACTCAAATTAGTGCAGTGAAATTTATCGTTGCTAAAAATATTTTAGAATATAGTTTCATAGCGGAAGTAGGGCAAACAGCTTATAATATACCGGTTTTTGTGCAACCTATGGATCAAAACGATCCAAATCTTAATGACGAAAATAATGAGTTAGCAGTAAAATTAGCACTAGAAAGCGGGGCGAGGTTATCTTTGCAAACTCACAAATTTTTAGGGATTGAGTAAAGTATATTGCAAATATATCTTGAATTTTTTATTACTTACAACTATTATAACCTATTTTAAAGCTAGAGTATTGAGAGAAATGAGTGAAATATTAGAACTTGAAGCGAAATCCCGCACAGAATTCGGTACGGGAGCAGCAAGAGCATTAAGAAGAGAAGGACGTATTCCGGCTATTATTTACGGAACGGGTAAAACACCTGTTAGTATTTCTTTAGAAGAAAAGGAAATAACTAAATATTATAGAAAGCCGGCTTTTATCTCTCAGTTAATTAATTTAACAATTGATAAGAAACAATATAAAGTATTACCGAAAGCCGTGGAGTTACATCCTGTTACGGATATAGTACGCCATGTTGATTTTGTCTTTTTAGAAGAAAAAACCCAAAAAATGGAAGTACCTGTAATATATGAAGGGAAAGAAAGAGCTTTAGGTGTTAAAAGAGGCGGATACTTTAATATAGTAAAAAGAAGAGTTACGCTGTTATGTGATGTTAATAATATCCCAAGAAACGTAACTATCGACGTTACTAATATGCCTATTGCTACTTCGCTAAAATCTTCAAAAATGGAATTACCGCAAGGGTGTAGTTTTGCTACAAAAAAAGAATTTGTCCTTGCAACTATTATAGGACGTAGAGGAGCAAAAATTGAAGCTGAAGGGGAACAACAAGCTGCTGAAGCAGGGAAGTAGTTATACAGCTTTGGCTGTCTATTCGTGGTTTGACCAAGGTATCCAGTAAAAGTACTAAAAATTTTTAGACCCCGTGATCAAGTCACGGGGTGACATCTGTTTCTGAATTCTGTTTTCGCGGGAATGACATTGTTTTACACTTCTTCCAAATCAACATTTCTTTAAAAACTTTCCATTACATTTATTTTAGGTAAATTATTATGATTCTTGTTATTGGTCTTGGTAATCCAGGAAAAGAGTATCAATATACTAGGCATAATATCGGTTTTATTGCTATAGAGAAAATAGCAAACCAATATAATTTATCATTTAGTACAAAGAAAAAATTCAATTGCGAAATTGCTGAAAGTAGCATAGAAAAGCAAAAGCTAATTTTTATAAAACCTACTACTTACATGAATTTATCTGGTAAATCAGTGATATCGGTGAAAACATATTATAATATTCGCCCCGAAAAAATTTTTGTTATTCATGATGATATTGATTTAGAAACAGGTAGAATAAAGTTTAAAACCGGTGGCGGTAACGGTGGGCATAACGGTTTAAAATCAATTGATGGGGTTATAGGCAATAACTATAACCGCATTAGAATTGGAGTCGATAGACCGCAAAATAATCAGGATGTAGCAGATTACGTACTTAGTAATTTCCCTAAATCGGAATATGAAATAGCAATTCAAGCTATAGATAAAATTACTAATAACTTTGATTTAATATTAGAAAATAAATTAGAAGAATTTAAGAATAAGATTGGATAATGTATAATGTCATTTCAGCGAAGGTGTTGTTATGTGGGGCAGTTTTTTGTTGTCATCCCGCGACTTGATCGCGAGATCCAGTCTTTATAGTCCCTTTGGTGGTTAAAACCTCCATCTTCCAGATGGAAAAGCTTTAGCTTGCCATGTGCGCCATGATGCGTTAGCATCACAAGCACCATGAGTTCAATACATCAGGAAATTACGTACTGTTTACTATAGTCGCTATTATACAGTGTGGTAGTGTGTGT
>JAPYLE010000190.1 GCA_027293795.1 Rickettsia endosymbiont of Ixodes persulcatus | reverse complement strand
CGGTTGGAAAACATAGAGATGGGAAAAAATTACGCAACTATGTAAAGAATCAAGGTGCGGATCGACCATCATATAAAGCTTTTCATCAGAAGCAACTAAAACTTTTTTAGATACCTCGCAGCTCTGCTGCGAGGAGTATCATTTTTTAAAGCAAATAAAAAAATATTGATTATCTATATATGGTGAGCTATTTGTTATAGTTGTTTAATATTTTCCTGTAATCATGAATTCCATTACTCAATTACGAAATAATAGCTTAACTAACTCTTGGCTCAAACTTGGTATTTTATCCTTAGGGTTTTCCGGTTTGTATTCAATTATTTTAGTGGTATTACGTACCCTGCAATTATCAAGTTTTTTTTCAGATCCTCATATTTTTAAATCGGCTTTAATTATTCATGTTAATTTGTCAGTATTGATTTGGTTATTATCTATCACTGCTAGTATTTGGTCTTTGTCATTCCCGCGAAAGCGGGGATCCAGTATATTTTTTCTAGATCTCCGCTTTTGCGGGAATGACATAGTTGTACTGAACCCAAATATCTACCCTAAACTTGCTTTCTTAAGCACGCTTCTTATAGCCGTTTCTCCTATAGCAGGGCATAATCCGGTCATGAATAATTATATACCGATGCTTGAAAATATCGTATTTATTTTAGGGTTAAGCTTATTTGGTGTTACGCTGCTATTATATTCTATAAATATTTTATATTTCTTTGATTGGACGAACTTAAGTAGTCTAGTTAATTTTACCATATTATCGACTATTATAATGTTTATCTTAAGCTTCGTTTGTTTTGGTTGGTCTTATAACGGCTTGCAAAACATTATCCAAATTATTCCAATTGAGATAGAATTTTATTATGAATTACTTTTTTGGAGCGGAGGTCATTTACTACAATTTATATATACTCAAATATTAATATTTATCTGGGTTATTTTATTTAAAGAGCTAATAGGTAGAGAATTAAAATTTCAAAAATTCTATTTGTTCTTACTTTATTTGAATTTTATTTTTGGCATTCTTATTATTTTCGGTCACATATCCTATGACATTATTGACGGAGCATTTAAAGAATTTTATACAAATCATATGAAATATCTAGGCAGCATTGCTCCTGTTTTCTGTTTGGTTGGTATAGGGTTTGAATGGCTCTTATCAATGTCATACCGTGGTCAAGCCACGGTATCTAGAAAAATGGATTCCGCTACAAGCTCACGGGATGACACAGTTACAACAAATGATACTCCTCGCAGCAGAGCTGCGAGGTATCTAAAAAAGTTTTAGTTGCTTCTGATGAAAAGCTTTATATGATGGTCGATCCGCACCTGGATTCTTTACATAGTTGTGTAATTTTTTCTCATCTCTATGTTTTCCAACCGTACTCATAAAATATCCATTAGTCCAAAATTCGGTACCCCATAATTTATTTTTTAAGTCAGGAAATTTCTCAAACATTTTCTTAGCTGTTATACTTTTCACTATCCTAGCTACT
>JAPYLE010000189.1 GCA_027293795.1 Rickettsia endosymbiont of Ixodes persulcatus | reverse complement strand
CTCGATATGAACAAAAGAAGGATAAATAAAAAAATTACTTTATATCAACAAAATTGGGAAGTTATAAAAACATCAATTCAGAACAACATTAGATGGCTTCTAGCTGATACGCAATTTTGCTAAGTGCAAAACTCCTGTATTATTATTTATAACATATATATTAGCATAGTATGTACCTATTTACTATGGTCTAGCTATAGGTTAAAAGAGGCAGTAGATGATTATATATCTGAGCTACAAAATGAAAAGCTATCTCAAGAAACGTTTCCGAAACAGGTTAATATAGACAATGTATTACCTAAAATACGTCACTTATTTAATGACGAACTATCTAAAAAGAAACGTCTCCAAAGCATATTGGGCAATCAACCCAAGATCAACCTAAAATATCTACAGGAGCAGTTACCGGTGTAAAAGATAGAATAGCACAAGGTTTGAAAAAGGCTCTAATAGCAAAATCACAAGATACTGGGCATCACCAGAGGAAGGGGATAAATGGGAGGAAGAAAAACAGAAAGGTACAGGGAAAGAGAATGAACTAATAAGACCTCGCACAAAATTTGTAATAGAACATTCTAAACATACTCAATCTAAAGATAATGCACCTAAAAGGCAAATTAAGACTTATATAGAAGCTAGTAAAGATATAAATATAAATAATACAAAAAACTTAAAAGATAAATTTGAAAAATTAGCAAAAGCAGCGAAGCAAATTGGAACACAGGCACAGCAAAGATCCAAATCTTCAAGTAATCCTAGCATAAAACCTACGGGTCGCAGTAAAACGGAAGAATTATCTAATCTTTATTAATATAATATGAATAGCGGATTATATGATAATTCGCTATTTGCGTTTTCGTAAAACTAATACTGTACTAATTAATATTATAAGCAAACATATGAAAAAGCTTAAAGTTAGAGATAGCGACTTAAAGTTTTGCCACAACAACATACTAAAGAAAGGAGCACTTGAGGATAGAATAATACCTCCAAAAGAATGTGATAGACTATAAAGCCTCATTTTAACATTAGTCTTAAACAGGGATTGAACAATAATTTGTAGCGGTACTGCATAAAATGCTGCAAGCCCTATTAATATAACGGGACAGAGAACATTAAATATTTGTTTGTATAACATTATTTGCATCCATAAAGCAACAATAATACTAGCAAATAA
Organism: Rickettsia endosymbiont of Ixodes persulcatus; assembly: GCA_027293795.1. GTDB lineage: Bacteria > Pseudomonadota > Alphaproteobacteria > Rickettsiales > Rickettsiaceae > Rickettsia. Next base: position 2,247 of record JAPYLE010000189.1, on the reverse strand, counting down.
AGCCCATATAATCTGTTTTAAAGGGTTTATTTTATCGGCAAGTAGTCCCGCAAATAATGCAGATATCCCATAGGTAGTAGTAAGAGCTATATTCATAAATCCTATTTCATGATAATTTATAAAAGCTATTTTTGCTAAAAAAACTCCCAAGAAAATTACCAAAAAGTGATACACTCCTCCAATAGCACCATTTATTAGTAATGCTATTATAAAAGATAATAAATTATCTTTTATAATTTTTATTTGCTGCATACAGCTCAATTCAAAAAGCTTGGTACAAGATGAATTTAAGGACGAGTCTGCACAACCTACATTACCACAAAATTCGCTTGTATCAAGCTTTTTGAATTGAGCTGTATTTTTATAATATAAAAATTCACTACTTTCTTTAAAAAAATTTCTCATCAAAATAGCAAATAAACCGAATATTGCACCGATAAAGAAATTAAAACGCCATAAATACTCTATACTAGAATTACTAGCGTAATAATAAGCTATAGCCGCAAGTAACGCACCTATTTGGCTACAACATGAAACTATCCCTATATTTAAATTTTTTCGGTTATATCCTGTTTTTTCAGCTACATAAACCTTTATTCCGTCAACTTCTCCGGCAAGGCTTGCTAAAAAAACCATTCGGCACAATGTTAGTATTACCGTAGCAAAAATACCCATCATCTCAAAGGAAGGGGTAATAGCAATTAATCCAGTAGAAATGCTACTTATGAACATTGATATCTTGATAGATTTAGTACGCCCGTATTTATCTCCAATAAATCCAAAAATTAAAGACCCTAAAGGTCGTACTATAACGGCTGCACTAAGAACGGCAAAAAAACCGAGTAGTTGTTTATCCTGCTCTATACTAGGCAAAAAATTTTGTGCAAGAATACTAGCTGATAAACCGAACAGAGCATAATCGTAATAACGGATAATTATTGTAAAAAATGCAACTAAAAAAGCTGAATTAGACATATAATATTTTCTTTTGGTGACAACATCATATGATACAAACTATTTAGTTTCAATATAGAAATCTTTTATTTATTTTACTATTGTAGTTTTAATTATAATTCGGTTTCATCTAGTTGCTTGACCACGATATCCAAAAAAACAACTTAAGGCGCTAATAATTTTAGTATTTTTAACTAAATCCCGCTACAAGCTCGGCTTTGTTGTTGCATGGATCGGTAAATGCTCTTTATATGTCATTCCGTTGATCGCAGGAATGGCATATAAAGAGCCAGTGAATTCTTGAAAAAACATAACCTTTTTAAAAATCCTAGGGTATAATAATTATGCTCCTCTGCTTGTAGACTTTATTTTCTTTGTACCTTTAAAGCTTTTGCTAGTTCTTCTTTATGCTTATCCCCTCCTTAAGGCATTTGTTTACCAATATCTTCTTCCTCTTTTTTTATAGTCTTTGGAATTGATGGGAGGTGGAGGTGACGGTGGGAGAGTAAAAACACTACTTCTAGGCATTGGAGGCGGCATCGGTATAGTACCACTAGGCATAGTTGGAGTATTTTTTGAAGATTGATTAACAGCTTTTGCTTGCTGCTGTTTTATTTTCTCTTCTTTCATACGTTTTATCGCTGCTGATGCCCCTTATTGCTGTAAATCTGCAGCTGTCGGTTCTCCTTTTGTAGGAGTTAAGTGTTTATTTTATTATCAAATTATTTTTCTCTATCTGAAGCACTATTAATAATACTATGTTCTTTTTCTACAGCTTTAAATCGGTTATTAATAGATTCTAATTCTGCAATAATTTTCCATCTTTCTTCTCTAGTAATATTAGAATCGGCTTTTTTTACTTCAAGATCTGTTTTTCTTTGTTCTAATTCTTTCTGCGTTTGCTTTAATTCTGCTAAACGTTTTGCATGATTATCTATTTTTTCTTCTATAATCTTTGTTTGCTGCTTGGAGGAATCCTTTACTTGTCTACTTTGAACTTTTTTCTTTAACTCTTAATCAAAAGAAAGCTGTTTATTTTTGGTAGATTTCCCTAAATCAGAATGTATTAGATCTTCAAAACTCTCTTTAGAAGCTAAAGGTTTCTTACTAGGGTATTTATGTATCTTGAGTTTGTAAATCTTTTGTAATTTTTTTTAACTCTTCTTGCAATTTTATAGCTAAAGAGGAATATTTCAATTCCATTTTACCTCTCACAAAATTTTATATTTACATATATACTACTGATAAATGAAGAATATATAGTAATTAAACCTCTTTTATAGCCTCAATGCA
>JAPYLE010000188.1 GCA_027293795.1 Rickettsia endosymbiont of Ixodes persulcatus | reverse complement strand
TCCTATTGCATTAAGTATTGATTGATGTACTTTTATAAATTCTGAATCTTGATCTATCATACCAAGAAGATGCCCTAATACACTTGGTAAACTTGCTCCTTTTACCATTTCAACTAAAAATTTTAATACTTTTGCAATAGGGCTAAGTCCATTAGTTTGGTGAAGAGGTTGACGATTAGGATTCCAGTCCATCGGATCAAGATGTGCACCGGAATCTGAAACAAGGTTAACAAGTCCAGGATCACTATAAGCACAAAGTTTAGGAGATTTTAAAGTAACTATTTTTCCGTCTACACCGATTATCTTATTATCACTTTCCGTGTAACCGACTTTATTGAGATGTACTCCATCGGTATAACCTGGATCTGCAGGAGAAGGGTTAGCATTTATTCCGGGAAGCTGAGGCATGTCCGGTACGGCAATTCTAGCACAAACTCTAGTTAGAGGTAGACCATAACCTGTAGGCCATAATACACATTCTCCATCCCAATTTAAAGTAGAGTTTTGGTGCCAACAAGTTGCAGCATTACAGCTTTGAACTCTAATACGAATTTTTGGAGTAAAGTAACTACTATCAGGGGCTTCTTCCGCACATCTATTGAGTAAAAAACCAACAAATGTACCTGGGTAATCAAATTTTAATAAACAAGTATCATTACCGCGACCGTCGCTTTTATTCCAAGGAGGACACAATGTACCGGGTTTAAAAGGTCCTCTTTTTACTTCATTGTTGCTGCCCTTATTCCAAACTTCCGTTCTCTCACTTTGACCACAATTACATGGGTCGCTAAGACATTCGGCTATATCACCCCAAATAGCTGCATATACATTAAATGAGAAAAATGAAAATAAGAAAAATAGTAAATATTTTCTTAACACTTTGAGTATTCTTTATGCTCGTTGTTTTTATAATTAGTTACTTTGTAATTATCGCCAATAACATATATAATTAATTTATATAAAAGGTGGAAGTCGTCTTTACCCTTTTATATTCGCATTAGTCCGTATTTAACGCATTATATAAGTAATTAACCCAATTATCTGGAGGACCTTGGTGTTGTTCAAGTATTTTTTTATAAATATCCATTTCCTCTTGTCTGCTTGATAAAATACGGACAATTCCTATTAAAGCGGCAATACTTAATTCAGAAGCTATAGATTCATTATCCTTATTAATTAAGAACATCCTTGCAGAAAGTATTAACTGTGATAATTTTTGTATTTCCGGTTCGCTTAAACCTAAAATTTTGTCTAAATCTTCTATTTTAACGTCAGATGGTAGAATAATTTTAGTATTAATTAAATCAAGCCAAGGTTTTATAGTATATTTTGGATATGACTTAAGATAAATAAAATTGAAATTACTGACGAAAATACCGTTATTTTGAGACAAATTATTAAAAATTAAATTTATATTATAGTAATAAACTTCAGGTTTGTAAAGTTTATCAAAATTATCGGCAGCAAATATTTTAGGTTTTGTGCCGACTAGGCTTAAATGATAAGTAAAAGCATAAATTACTGCTGCACTAATACTTTGGTGCTTCTTTAAATTATTATTAAACTGTTCTAAAAATTTTCTCTCCGTCGGGTAAAATTGTTTAGAAAACGGCTCATCAGAAAGTTTATATAAATTAAACCCTATGACTTCCCCTTCTTGAATGTTAAGAGACGGTCCGTCAAATAATCCGTAATATAATTGTCCTTCGGTAAAAACTTTAAATTTATCAAGTATTTGTATTCCCCCTTCCTCTTTAAAATCTTCTAATTTTAAAATATCGGAAAAAATACGTTTTTCTTTTTCAATTGATAAAATTTTATTTTTTAACTTCTCTAGGAAAGATATCCCTATTTCGCTAAGAGGTGAAATATAATGACCGCTGATTAATTTTAAAAATTCTAAAATGAAGGCTTGTGATTTTTCTGTATCATCTACTAAAAACGGATTGATAATTTGTTTGTCCGGTTCTAACCATTTGCCTTCTATTGCTTCAATAAAAATTTTAGAATCACTATTATTAGAGATATAAATTATTGTTGGGTCATATTTAGTCGATTCTGATATTAGAAAGTTCAATAATACGGTTTTGCCAGTTTTTTCCGTACCAAAAATGCAAGTATTACCTTTATTCGTTTTATCATGAAAATTCATGAAATATGGAGTACCTTTTTCAGTTCGCAGTAAAGTGATAGCTCTACCCCAAGGATTATATTGATTACCGAGTGTAGTATTATGAAGAGCGGTAAGAGAAGCAATATGTTCTACGGATAATGTTGACATTCTACGGATAAAGGCAAAGTTAGCAGGTAATTGCGACCAAAATATTTGTTCAATATTAAGATCTTCTTTTACATGCATAATGCCAAGTTTAAAAAGTGCGGTTGATGCTTTAGCTACAGCTGCATCGAGTTTATTTTCATCTTCTTCTATAACGGCAATTGAAATTTGCTGATTACAAAATTGAAAAGCTAAGTTAGCTGCATCAAGCTTATTAATCCCTTTGTGATCAAGTAAAGTTGAGTCGTTGGTAATTTTTAGAATATAATCTTGACCTTGCAATTTAGATGTTACTTGTTTTTTGCTAACAAAGTAAAATATTTCAGTTATTATTAATTCAATCGGTAACTGTAAAAAATTATCAAGTGCGTTAGAAGGAGTTTCTTGATATTCTTTTATAGATAGTAAAGAAGCGAATTTATTATTTTTCTCATGATCCGTAACTACCATTTTATCGCCGCTAATTGTATAAGTACTTCTACCTAGTGCATCAGATAAATCTATTATAGGTACCAAACAATCATTATTATTAAGATTAGCTATTCGATTATATAAAAATAAAGGGTTAGAAAAAACATTATCATTTTCAAATATTATACCGAGTTTTTCAGCACCGAATTCATTTAAATCTTTTAAAATATTATTAGTGATATTTTCTAGTTTTTGAAAAGCTGAATCTAAGTAGTTATTTTCAAAATCAGTAATTAATTTATGAGATAAGGAATTTATTAAAGAGTTAAAATTTTTGATATTAACTTTAGCGGAATCATGTACTATAGATACATATAAAGTATTAACGAATTTATCATTCCAATGATTTTTGCTTTGCCATAGTGCATGAATATTTGCCGGTAATAATTTTTTGTAAGGAGTGGAATCGTCTAAATTTTGTTTTTCTCGTATTGTATGTAGCCAAAAAGCAAAATCATAATCGGTTATATTCTTTTTTATAGAAACTCTAACCATTTCACGTAAATTCTGTAAGTTATCGCTAATTTTTTCTGAATTAATGCCGTGTATTTTGATAATTTGTAATAATTTACCGTCTTTGGTAAGTAAAGTATTTTCATTATAATGACATGCTATAGGTATAAAATTAGGAGCATTATAATTGTATATATCTTTATCACACTTTCGTAAATCACTAAACATAAATAACCTGAATTTAAATTGCCATTTTGTAAGGGCTTAGTATTAGTTTTCATAGTTCTTGAAAACTTCTCTATGTCATTCCCGCAAAAGCGTTGTTGTGTGGATTAATTTTCCGATTGTCATCCCGCGACTTGATCGCGGGATCTAGTTAAAAATACTAAAATTATTAGTATTTTAAGTTGTTTTTATGGGCCCCATGGTCAAGTCGCGGGATGACACAGTGGGTTTTACCAGTCCACGCAATAATACCCTTCGTGGGAATGACCTATAAACTATATAACCATCTTGATCTAGCTTACTATAAATCCTAGACAAAACTTTACCTTATTATTTATATTTAATAAACAATTATTCACTATATGTAGTGATTTTTTGTAACCCTCCCATGTAATCTATCAAGACATCAGGTATAGTTATTGATCCATCTTCATTCTGATAATTTTCTAATATTGCAACCATAGTTCTTCCAATAGGTAATCCTGAAGCGTTTAAAGTATGAACTAAGGTAGTTTCATTACTGCCGAATTCTTTATATCTTGCTTTCATTCTACGTGCCTGAAAATCTCCACAATTAGAACAGCTCGCAATTTCACGATATTGCTTTTGTCCCGGAAGCCATACTTCTATATCATAGTTTTTTTTTGCTGCAAATCCCATATCTCCGGTGCAAAGTAACATAACACGATAAGGTAGATTAAGTTTTTGTAAAATAGTCTCTGATGCATTAGTTATATATTCATGTTCATTTTTTGACTCTTCCGGAGTAGTAATAGATACAAGTTCTACTTTACCGAATTGATGTAATCTAATCATACCTCTTGTATCTCTACCGCTACTACCTGCTTCTGATCTAAAGCATGGGGTGTAAGCAACGTAACGCATCGGTAATTTTTCTCTTGGTATAATAGTATCGGCAACTATATTTACTAAAGATACTTCTGCGGTTGGAATTAGTCTGTAACCGTTTGTTGTTGCAAAAGACTCTTCAGCAAATTTAGGTAGTTGTCCTGCATTATGCATAGCATTATCTCGAACTAATACCGGAGGTGATATCTCAAAGAAGTCAAACTCTTTAGTATGAACATCAATCATAAAGTTAATTAAAGCGCGTTCTAGCTTTGCTAAATCGCCTTTTAACGTTACAAATCTAGCTCCTGAAATTTTAGCAGTTTGTTCAAAATCCATTAAATTTAATTTTGTGCCTAGTTCAAAATGCTGCTTATTTAAAGCATTTGGATTTATCTCTCCGTAAGTACGAACTAATTTATTCATACTTTCATCAATTCCGTAAGGTACTTCCTCGTCCGGAATATTAGGAAGCATATTTAATAGCTCATTTAATTCGTTATTATTATTTAGATCCTGTTCAAGTTCTTCCAACTTCTCATTTATATGTTTGACATCTCTTTGTAACCCTTCAAACTCTTCACCGCTTTTAGAGGCCATATTACCTAAAATTTTTGATTTCACCCTACGTGCATGCTGAAATTCTTGAATTAAACTCGTAATTTTTCTTTGCTCTCTGTCGAGCATAGCAATTTTACTAGACATAGGTTCAATAAATCTTTGGCTAAGCTTTTCATCGAACAATTCTTGATTTTCTCTAATCCATTTGATATTTAACATTTAGTGTCCTCGGTTTTTCTATAAAATTACATATCATTATTGAAATTTCATATAATAAAAGTAGCGGTATTGCAAGAGCAAACTGGCTTAAAATGTCAGGAGGTGTTAATATTCCCGCAATAATAAAGTTAATTACCACGGCAATGCGTCTTTTTTGCTTAAATGTCTGCACCTTAACTATTTTTAGTATATTTAATATTATTATCACAACTGGTAGTTGAAAAGCAACTCCAAAAGCAACAATTAAATGAATAACTAAACTTAGATACTCACTAATTCTTGCTTCCAAAACTATCGGTACTATCATATCACATTTTTCAAAACTAAGAAAAAAATTCCAAGCTTTCGGCATTACAAAATAAAAAACAAAAATACTACCGCACCAAAATAAAATAGGTGACATAAAAAGAATAAAAGCGATAATTTTTTTTTCATGGCGGTGTAGCCCGGGACTGATAAATAAATAACACTCTAAAGCAATTATCGGTATAATAATATTAAAAGCAGTAAAAGCTGCAAGTTTAATATAGGTAAAGAATGCTTCCGTAAGTCCTGTGTAAATTATATTTCGCACCGTATCACTGCTTAGCTTAGCAAGAGGTTTTAATAAAAAACTATAAATATTATCGCTAAAATAATAGCAAATAGCAAATATAATTATAAAAGTAGTAAATATTCTAAGAAGCCTTATTTTTAATTCTAATAAATGTTCTTGAAAACTATATAATTTCATAAAAATTCCAACTCTTCATTTCACAGAAGTATATATATATCAATATTATAAACCTTTTTTAAGAATTGTCATATTTTTTTAATAACTGCTTCTTTCTATATATTTTATAAAATATCGGTATAAATAACATACTAAACAGAGTATTACCTAAAAAGAATACAGGCCAAGTAAGATATTTTGCACAAATACCGCCAAGGCTAGCTAGAAGAATACGGCTAAGAGAGCTAAAAGATGCAATAATGGAATATTGCGTGGCAATAAATTCACTATTGCAAAGGCTAGCAAAATAGATAGAGATAATAGTTCCTGCAAAGCCTGCACAAAAATTTTGCACTGTAACGGTTATTATAAATGTCCTTATATCATAGCCGATAGTAGCAAGAATCATAAACATAAGAGGTGATAATAATTGAATAACTCCACCAATTAAGACACTATGAAATATACCTATTTTTGCAGCTACAACGCCGCTTAAAGCTCCGCCGAAGATCATGATTAGTAATCCGTAAGCTTTGTAAATAACGGCAATTTCATGAGTAGTAAAACTTAAATCTAGAAATAAAGGCGAACTCATAGCCATAGGTATAGAATCCGCAGCTTTGTACAAAAATACAAACAATATAATTAGCAGTAAATATTGCTGTTCATTTTTTAAGGATATAATACTTTTTTTAATCACTTCAAAATATTGTTGTAATCCTATTAAATTAGTAGTTGTATGACGTATTTCTTTTGATTTTGGTTCTTTGATACATAAAATTACTATAGGTCCAAGTATAGTAATGAATAGAGCAAATTTATATACAATATTCCAGCCAAAAATAATTGATGAATATAAAGCACCGACGCTGCCAAGTAACATACCTAAACGAAACCCTATGCTACTAAAAGTAAAAGCCATCGAAAGTTCTTCTTTCGATGTAGGTCTCTCAATTCTATATGCATCAAGTACAATATCTTGAGTAGCACTGCAGAATGAAATAATAAATAAGATAACGGCAGTAATATATAAATTATTGCAAGGGCTTATGTTTAAGAACCCCGTCATTGCTAGGATTAAACATATTTGCGATACTAATGCCCAGCCACGCCTGTGACCGAATTTAGAGCATAAAAAAGGTATAGAGTATTTATCTATAAAAGGTGACCATATGACCTTTAAGCAATACGGAAAAGCAGCTAATGATATCGAACCTATTACATCAGTGGTGTATTTTGCTTCGGATAATTGATATGGAACCGTGAAAAAAATTAAATTAAACGTAAAACCGGAAATTAAGCCTAAAAGTAAAATACCGATTAAATATGTATGGCTATGTATGTCATTCCCGCGAAAGCGGGAATCCAGAAAAAAGTAAAATAAATTAAGTTTTCTAACTTTAGAAGCTGTGGTTATTTGAGCTTCTTGATTTCTAGATTCCCGCTTTCGCGGGAATGACATAAAGGAATGATTTAAAATTTTGTACACGAAATCTAATAGCTTTAAATAGTTACTTAATATTTCATTTTTAGTGAGTAAGGGGCTACTTTGGAAAATATTTTACCGACTACCGGTATTTTGGTTACAATAGTGCTGATTAAGAAAAAGGAAGGAATAATGTTTCCTTTAACCGTAATTAATTGCTGCTTAGTATCAATATTACCTTTCATAGTAAAATCAAAAAACGGTCCATGTGCTTCTGTATCGAAAATTGTAATAATATTCCCTCTATAATTAAACTTACCGGTCATATCTTCAAATAAAATATTTTTATTATTAGTTATTGAACTAAGAAAACCCGGTAGAGAAACAAAGGAAACAAGCCGTGTTAAAAAAGGAGTATCAACTACCGTAAAATGTTTTATAGAAAATTTTCCGTCTAATATCGGCACTATTTCGCCTTTTTTTACTTCATATCTTTTTGTATTTAAGTTGATGTTAATCTGACCGTTTTGCATAGTGGTATACAGTCCGAGTCCTTTAAGTAATGCTCCAGCATTATCAGATTCAATTAGCCATTGTTCAAAAGCTTCCTTAGCGGTAAGCGACATCTTAACTTTTTTATTAGCAATATTAGCATTTAGAAAACCGGAGAAGCACCGTACTTTATCACATTTAATTGCTAAATCAAGATTACCCAGAATTATATTATTCTTTAAAAGTATTTTTGATATATTAGTTTTTAAATTAATATTACGTGTAGAATCCCCCTCTTTTTCTAAAAACTGCATCATATTAGCATTTGATAAATCTAATCCGCTTCCATAAAGTTCCGTATTAAGATTATGCTTATCTATGATTATTTTTCCTTTTACATCCGTATGATTATGTTTAACAGAGGCTAGATTAATATTATAAATATTTTTCTTAATTAAGGCATTACCGTTAATTTTTAGATTATCCTGCCCTGAAAGGTTAAATTCGATATTTCTATCGAAATTTTTATCATTTAATTTAGTATATAAATATAAATTGGCCTTTTTATATGATTTTTTATGAATAGATACTTTATCTATATAAAATTCTAAATTATCAAGATTAGAATTAACGGTAATAAAACTCTCATTATTATGCTGTTTTTTATACTCAAAATTTAGAACGGTACTGCCTGAAATTAATTTAAATACTCCAAATCTTTGATTATTTGCCTTTGTTCCAAGTGATGCATATCAAAATATTAAAGCTCAAAATATTGATTTAAAAAAAATAAAAGGGACGGCAAATTCAATAATAGAGTTAATAATCCCTATTAGCCTAAATATCCCTAATAGTTATAATGTTTTATCGACATTAACAAATATTTCTTTTAATACTTTAGACAATAATATTTTATTACAAAACGGCGAAGCCAAAGGTAGCTTTAAAGATAATAAACTAGATATTAGCGGTAAATCTTTATGATATTTATATTCAAAATTCGAGATATGTAAATTTGCTTTTAAATTATCTTCTACTAAAATATTTTTTTTTAAAAATTTTTTATCTAATTTAATATTTAATTCTCCGTTTTGGATGTAACCTTGTTTTATATGTTCTCGTAAATATAAGATTATAGGATTATCTGGAATAATTTTTTCGACTGTTTGATAAATTATTAAAGGCATATTTGCAGCAGCTGCACTTGCGTCGATATTTTTATCGGTTATTATACCATTTAGTGATAAAAAAGCTTTGTCTCCAAAGGTAAGTTTGCAATTAACGCTTTTTGGATTATATTTAGAATAGGCGGTTTTATACGAACATAGAGCATTTCCTAGAGGTAAGCCTGCTCCTTGCTCATCGGCTAAGATATCACTTTTTATTGAAGTTAACCGTATGTCGTTTAGAACATCTTTTTTGATTATATTTAACGAATAATCACCGGTCATTGAAGTATTTATAATTGCTTCATCGTTATTTGAGATTACGGAAAATTTATCAATATTAAAATTAGCCTCTATTAACGAATTAGAGAAGAAATTTTTGAAATTAAAGAAAAGATTAAAATCGTTAATTTCTCCTCTAGCATTATCTATAAGACTTAAGGAAATTTTATCTATAGATAATCGGCTTTCTTTAAATTCTAAATTATGTAGTACAGCCTTTATATCATTTTTACTTAAATAAAATTCAATTATTTTTTTCAAAGGTTCATTTAAGTATCCTTTGTTTGCACTATAAACAGTTAGAGTTATAGCAACAAACAATGAAATAAGAATTATAAAAATACTAACAAAGGTTTTTTTAATAAAATTCATTTGAGCTTGTAAATCTATTGAAATATGATAAAAGCTTTGTATACTCGATGAACTTCAAAAATTGGTGTTGTCGTTCTACAAGAGCTACGGTACTCTCACGTATTAAGTGCTCCGCTCCTCGCCTTGTGAACTTTTAGCTCTTTTTGAAGTTATGTCGAAGTATACTGATCCTTCATTGACTCGAGGTATACTTGTCACGTTAGTTGAATATAACGTATAATCTAAAAATTTAATATAAAAATCACAAGAAATTATGAATATTACATTTATCGGTAGCGGATATGTAGGATTAGTCTCAGGTATCATTATGAGTTATTTAGGTCATAATGTTACTTGTCTTGATAATGATGAGGTTAAAATATCCAAGTTAAATAAGCAAATATTACCGATTTATGAGTTGAGCCTTGATGAATATTTACAAAAAGCTCTGCTAGCTAGAAGATTAAAATTTACAAATATTTATAATAATGAACTTCAAAATGCCGCAGCAATATTTATTACGGTCGGCACGCCTTCAAAAGAGTCGGGAGAAGCGGATTTAAAATATGTTTATGATGCTATTGATAAGGTATCAGTGCATATAAATAAAGATTGTTTAATAGTCATCAAATCCACTGTTCCGCCTGATAGTTGCAGTAATATTATAGCCTATTTAAAATCAAAAGGTTTTTCATTTAATGTTGCTTCCAATCCTGAGTTTTTAAGGGAAGGCAGTGCGGTAGAAGATTTTTTATATCCTGATCGTATAGTTGTCGGTGTAAATAATGAAAAATCAGAGGAGATCTTAAGAAAAATTTATGCACCTTTAATAGAACAAGGAGCAAAGTTTGTGGTTACTGATTTAGTGACAAGCGAGCTTATTAAATATGCTTCAAATAGTTTTTTAGCTACCAAAATTGCTTTTATTAATGAAATGGCTGATTTATGCGAAAAAATTGGCGGTAATATTAAAGATTTATCTAAAGGTATAGGGCTTGATCAAAGAATCGGTCAAAATTTTTTAAATGTAGGACCTGGTTTTGGCGGTTCGTGTTTTCCGAAAGATATTCTAGCATTAAATAATCTTGTAGAAAACCATCATATCGATTGTAAGATTCTTAAGGCAGTAATTACAAGCAACAAGCAGCGACCAAGTAACATGGTAGATAAGATAGCTACTTTGTTAGACAGAGATTTAAAAGGTAAGAATATAGCAATTTTAGGTTTAACATATAAAGCAGGGACAGATGATGTTAGAGCAAGCCCCGCTATCGAAATTATAAAGATTTTATTAAATAAAGGTGCATATGTTAAAGCATTTGATCCAATTGGTCGTGAAAATGCTAAAAAGAATTTTGAAAATAAAAATTTGCTATATTTAGACTTAGCAGTTGAAGCCTGTAAATCAGCAGATATTATAGTTATTGCAACTGAGTGGTTAGAATTTAAAGAACTTAATTTTCAAGAAATTTATGATTTAGTAAAATCTCCGATAATAATTGATCTTAGAAATATGCTAGATAGTGAAGCAGTGAAAAAAATCGGTTTTAGATATTATGCGGTCGGAAGTAAACTCGATGTCATTCCCGCGTAGGCGTCATTGTTGTGTGGACTGAAAAATGCATTCGCTGTAATGCCGTGGTCAAGCCACGGCATCCAAACAAACAACTTATTATACTAATAATTTTAGTATTTTTAACTAGATCCTGCGATCAAGTTGCGGGATGACAGAGGTGGAATTGATCCACGCAACAATGCTTCGCAGGAATGACATAAAAAACCATATAACATTAATTTAAAATGCAACCTGAATTTATTCATTTAAGAACACAAAGCTCTTATTCTTTTCTAGAAAGTGCATTAACAATTGAAAAAGTAGTAGAGCTTGCTTCATCAAATAAAATGTCTGCTATTTGTTTGGCAGATAGGGGGCATTTATTCGGTTCATTAGAATTTGCATTATATGCAGTAAAAAAAGGGCTGCAGCCGATACACGGGGTTATTCTCAACATACAATATGATATCAATATTTTTGCTCAAATTTTGCTTATAGCTAAAGATGAAGTCGGCTATAAAAATTTACTCAAACTATCAAGCCTTACTTTCACTAAAAATGATCGTAAGATCTGCGATCACATTAATTTTGAAGATTTAGTAAAATATCAAGAAGGGTTAATAGCATTATGCTGTTATACCGACGGTATTGTCGGAAAATGTTTACTGGCTCGTAATGAAGAGCAAGCGATGCTGTTTGCACGTAAATTACGGGAAATTTTAGGAGATCGGTTTTATTTTGAAATTATGAGGCATGATTTACCGGAAGAACAGTTTATTGAGGATAGTTATATTAGAATTGCTGCCAAGCTTGCTATTCCGCTTGTTGCTACTAATAAAGTTTTGTTTAGTGAGAAAAGCATGCATGATGCACATGATGTATTGTTATGTATATCAGCCGGCGTTACTAAAGAATATCCTGACCGTAAAACAGTTAGCGAGAATTGTTATTTTAAATCACCACGTGAGATGATAGAGCTTTTTTCCGATTTACCCGCTGCTATTGAAAATACCGTGAATTTAAGAGAACGTTGTTATTTTGCAGCACATGCAAACCCGCCGATGCTGCCTAATTTTGCCACCAAAGATATTGGTGAAACGGATTTAATTAGAAAAGAAGCAAAAGAAGGGCTACTTGCAAGGCTTGCTACAAAGTTTAAATCCGAAAATATTTCGTTAGAGAATCAAGAAGAATTGAAAACAGAATATTTTTCTCGTCTTAATTACGAGCTGGATATTATCTGTAATATGAATTTTGCCGGTTATTTTTTGATTGTATCAGATTTTATTAAATGGAGTAAACAAGAGGGGATTTTAGTTGGACCGGGTAGAGGTTCGGGAGCAAGCTCGGTTGTTGCTTGGAGCTTGCTTATTACTGATCTTGATCCGATTAAATTTGGCTTATTATTTGAAAGATTTTTAAATCCTGAACGTATTTCAATGCCTGATTTCGATATTGATTTTTGTCAAGAAAGGCGTGAGGAAGTAATTAATTATGTACGTTCTAAATACGGCAATAATAGAGTAGGGCAGATTATAACTTTTGGTAAGATGCAGGCAAAGGCTGTAATTAAGGATGTTGCTCGTGTGCTTAGCTTACCTTATAAATTCGCTGATTATCTAACAGAACTTGTACCTTTTAGTGCAGTTAATCCCGTTACGCTTGAACAGGCGATGCGTGAAGTTCCGGAGCTTGCAAATGCTGCTAAAGGTAATGGACTATATAATTTAGAGGGTGAAACGGAGTTAATTAAGCTGGTGCTTGATACTTCGTTAATTCTTGAGGGTCTACATAGGCATTCCTCGACTCATGCTGCAGGAATCGTAATAGCAGGCACTGATTTAGTCGATATAGTACCGGTATATAAAGATGCTAATTCCGATATGCTGATAGTCGGTTATTCTATGAAATATTCCGAGATTGTCGGTTTAATTAAATTTGATTTTTTAGGTCTACAAACCCTAACGGTTATTACCGATTGTAAGAAACTGCTTAAAGAGCGAGGGATAGAAGTAGATTTTAACAATATGACGTTTGATGATAATAAGACCTATCAAATGTTATGTAAAGGTAAGGGAGTCGGAGTTTTCCAATTTGAAAGTGTCGGGATGAAAGATGCACTTAGACGCCTTAAGCCTGATTCTATACATGATTTAATAGCTCTTGGTGCTTTATATCGCCCGGGTCCTATGGAAAATATCCCTACCTATATAGCTTGTAAGCATAAATTACAGCAGCCTGATTATTTACATGAGCTATTAAAGCCGATCTTAGAAGAAACTTACGGAGTGGTGATATATCAGGAACAAGTACAAAGAATAGCACAAGTTCTTGCCGGTTATACACTAGGTGCTGCCGATTTGCTTCGTAGAGCAATGGGTAAGAAAATTAAAAAAGAAATGGAGGAGCAGGAAGAAATTTTTGTTAAAGGGGCGGTTGCTAATAATATTTCGGAATCTCACGCTAAATCCATTTTTGCGACCGTGGCTAAATTTGCTGGATACGGTTTTAATAAGGCGCATGCTGCAGCTTATGCCGTTATTTCATATCAAACTGCATATCTTAAAGCTAATTATCCTGCAGAATTTTTGGTTGCCTGCTTAAATCTTGAATTAAATAATCACGATAAAATTAATTTATTTTTACAAGAAGCAAAAGATAGCAGAATAAAAATTATTGCTCCTAATATCAATATTTCTGAAGGGTATTTTAGTGTAAAGTCTGTCATACCGCGAGCCGCGACTTGTCATTCCCGCGTAGGCGAGGATCCAGAAAAAATTAGTGAAATGAAAATGGATTCCCGTTTTCGTGGGAATGACAAAGAAGAAAGTGCAATAATATTTGCTTTAGGTGCTATTAAAGGAGTTACGCCGAATTTCGGTAAGTTAGTAACAGACGAGCGAAAAGCAAGAGGAACGTTTAAATCAATTACCGATTTTATTGAACGATTACCGCCAAAATCTATTAACAGTAAATTACTGGAAAATTTAATTAAATCCGGCTGTTTTGATGAGTTACATGATAATCGATTGCAATTATTTTCAAGCATTCCAAAATTACTTTCTTATTCAATTTCATATCACGAAGAGCAGGAATCTAATCAATTTAGCTTAATTAAAGTTTCTAGTTTAAGGCCAACTATTTTAATAGCTAGTGATTATGCAGATAAAAATACTTTAGCTTTTTATGAATTTGAGGCTATGGGTTTATTTATTTCTAATCATCCTCTTACGCAGTATCAAGAAATATTTAGCCGTCTAAATATTTTAAATACTGCGGATTTGCATAATAACTTACCCGACGGTACTAACCGAGTAAACCTTGCCGGTGTAATACAAAAAAAGGATTCTCGTATGTCGGCAAGAGGTAGGTTTGTGACGCTTGTGCTTTCCGATCCTGAGAATATCTTTGAACTTAGTATTTTTAGTGAGGAAGTTTTAAAAGCTTATGTACATTTACTTGATGTTAAAAGTTTGGTAGTCGTTAATTGTGACATAGTTAAAGATGAAGGAGGAATAAAACTAACGGCAAAAAGCTTTTTGTCAATTGAAGATGCAATTAATAATAAACAATTTGAACTAAAGCTTTACCCACAAAATTATGAAGAATTACAGCAGATAGTAACGATACTTGCAGCTCGCACTAATAATAATGAAAGTAATGCTAAAGCTACGATATATTTACAAAGTGAAGAGGTAAAGAATTTTATAGCAAGAATTACATTACCGGAAAAATTCTTTCTCCAAGCACAAGATTTTGAGATTTTAAAAGGATATAGTAAATAGTGGTGTTGTTGCATGGCTCGCTTTATGTCATTCCCGCGGAGGCGGGAATCCAGTAAAACATATAAAAAATAAGTTTTTTTATATGTTTATTTTATTAAATATGTAACTTCTATATCAGTATTAAAGTTATTTTTCTGGATCCTCGCCTACGGGGGGAATGACATCGAAGCCAAACAATACCTAAGCAAGACCTTAATGTAGTTCTCATAATTTAATAGAAATATTCTTTGATGTTTTTTTACCTAAATACCGCATTATTATTTTTATTATCGCTAAGCTCCATATATTTTGTTAGTCGATGTTTTTCTGCTATTAACTTTGCTTCTTTTTCTAAATTGATATTTTGCTCAAGATTCGGATCTTTAATTAATTCTTTAAAATAATTCCTTATGGATTTTAATCCCAATTTTTCCGTTAATTTACTTAACAGGAGTTTCGCACTTAGCAAAAAATATGTTAATCTAACAAAAAAGAGTTTTAGTTAAGATGGCAAGATCAAAATATAGCAAAGACTTATATAAATCATTTTTACAAGCAAGTAGCGTAAGATATAGTGGTAAAGC
>JAPYLE010000187.1 GCA_027293795.1 Rickettsia endosymbiont of Ixodes persulcatus | reverse complement strand
AATCCTATAGAACATTATTGGTTTAAGATTAAGAACGAAATAAGAAAAGTTACGGGGCAATTCAAAGATATCAGTATGGCTGTAGAACACGTACTAAAGTTTATTTAACTGTACCTATTTCCTATGGTCTAGCTATATTACAGGATATTATACTGGACTCGGTTAAAGATGCCGAGGAAGTAAAAATTACTGCCGGATGCGATAAAAATTTTATAACCTGTTGCAATAAGTTTAATAATGCTATAAATTTTAGAGGCGAACCGCTAATACCTGAAAAAGATTTTATAAATTTAGTATAATCAATGAAAAAAAATTTTATAAAACTAGTATATGCAGAGCTAAAGAATATAACAAATATGAAAAGCTCCAAACAACAGCAAAAAAAAGAAACGCAATTAATTGATTATTTTAAAACAGTTGAAAGTAATATATTATATGCATTTCAAAAAATAAAAAAGGAATATGAAAGAGACTAAACGTTTTTTTAACAAAAATAATAGATTAAATAAAGGTTATGCTAAGACTTTTAGTGTAAACGAGCCCGATGATAATTTTTACCGTAAAAAATTTGAACATATATTACCGCCAATTGATTTAATCAGTGAGTATGAGAATATTTATCCTGGTACTTTACAGGAATTAATACATATGGCACAAAAAGAACAAGCTCATACGCATGCTATAGATCTAAAAAACTTGAAAATGCAGGAAAGAGTCATTAAATTAACACGAATCTGTTTATTAATATTTGGAATTTGCCTCGTAGTTTCAATATTTTTTTAAAACTTTCTACATAAAATTAAAAATAAAATATTTTATTTACTTGTAATTTTAAATAAAATAAGTTAAATGCAATGTATATTTATTTATAAACATAATACGGAGAAGTTTTATTTCTAAAAATAATTTTCCTAAGGCTAATAGAGAAATTAGAGCTAGAGAAGTTCGTCTAGTAGGCGAAAACGGTGAAATGCACGGCATCGTAAATATTAGAGAAGCATTAGACATGGCTGACAAAGCCGGTCTTGATTTAGTCGAAATATCACCGAATGCCGAACCTCCCGTATGTAAGATTTTAGATTTCGGTAAGTTTAAGTATGAAAGCAAAAAGCGTTTACATGAAGCACGCAAAAAGCAAAAAATCGTCGTACTTAAAGAAATGAAATTTAAACCTAATATTAGTATAGGTGATTTTGAAACTAAGCTAAGAAAAATAAAAGACTTCTTAAAAGACGGAGATAAAGTGAAAATTTCTTTATGGTTTAAGGGACGAGAGATTCTTCATAAAGAAGTCGGTCAAGAATTATTTAAACGTATAGAAGTAGGATTAGAGGGACTCATTAAAATCGATCAGCATGCTAAAATGGAAGGTAGGCAGATGATAATGATAGTTAGCCCTGATATTAAGGTGCAATAGATATTCGAGTCTTCATTGCGAGAAAATTATGGCGTTGTTGCATAGATCAATTCTATCCCTGTCATCCCGCGACTTGATCGCGGGATCTAGAAAAAGATGGACAAATACTAATTGTGGGTTGTATTACTGGACCCCGTGGTCAAGCCACGTGGTGACAATAGGTTACTAGATTCCCGCCTCTGAGGGAATGACATCAATTGCCACTAAATAACAATAATAAAAAATCAAATCTAAATAAATTATGCCGATTAAAATTTTAATGCCTGCTTTATCTCCAACTATGACGGAAGGAAATCTAGCTAGGTGGTTAAAAAAAGAAGGGGACAAAGTTAATCCCGGAGAAGTAATTGCCGAAATTGAAACCGATAAAGCAACGATGGAAGTAGAAGCAGTAGACGAAGGTATACTTGCCAAAATAGTTATCCCACAAAATAGTCAAAATGTACCTGTTAACTCTTTAATTGCCGTGTTAAGCGAAGAGGGAGAAGACATAGCCAATATTGATGGGTTTATTGCAAAAAATAGTAGTGCATCACCATCACCGAAAGCAGATGCTAATCTTCCAAAATCCACTGAGAATATAGCTGTGCAACATTCTAATATAGAAGAGCAGGTAGCAGTTACAAATCATAACAAAAGTAAAATATTCGCCTCACCCCTTACGAAAAGACTTGCAAAAATTCAAAATATTAGACTTGAGAACGTAAAAGGTAGCGGTCCGCACGGTAGAATAGTCAAACAAGATATTTTATCATATACTCCTAGCACTGTTCATAATAAAATAGTTAGTAGAAATCCCGAAGAATATCATTTAGTACCAAATAATAATATTCGCAAGATTATAGTTAAACGTCTACTTGAATCTAAACAAACAGTCCCGCATTTCTATTTATTGATAGAATGTAACGTTGATAAATTATTAGAGATAAGAGAAGACATTAATAAATCTTTTTCTGAAGATAAATCAACAAAGATATCGGTTAATGATTTTATTATTTTAGCAGTAGCCAAAGCTTTGCAAGAAGTGCCGAATGCTAATGCTAGTTGGGGGGAAGATGCGATTAGATATTACAATAATGTCGATATTTCGGTAGCAGTGGCGATTGAGAATGGGCTTGTTACGCCGATAGTTAAAAATGCTGATCAAAAAAATATTATCGAGCTATCTCGTGAAATGAAAGAATTAATCAAGAAAGCAAAAGATAATAAATTAACCCCTGAGGAGTTTCAAGGCGGAGGGTTTACCATTTCTAACCTCGGTATGTACGGTATTAAGAATTTTAATGCTATAATAAATCCACCGCAAAGTTGTATAATGGGGGTCGGTAGCAGCTCAAAACGCGCTATAGTCAAGAATGATCAAATAAGTATAGCAACAATTATGGACGTAACTCTTTCTGCCGATCACCGAGTAGTAGACGGGGCAGTCGGTGCTGAGTTCTTGGCAGCATTTAAGAAGTTTATAGAAAGCCCTGCTTTGATGTTGTTATAATCAAGTCTTTTGTGTCACCCCGTGACTTGGCCATGGTATCCAGAAAAATAATAATATTAGTATTATAAGCTGGACCCTGTGGTCAAGTTACGGGGTAACAGAGGGAAAACCGATCCATGCAACAAAGCCTACTCGGTCGCAGGATTCAGTCTTTTTTAATTTTTTTATGGATACCGTGGAGGGGCCACAGTATGACACTAAGTACTTTTTTGAGTCATACAACAATAAATGTTCTCACTCTAAATAAATCACAATAATACATAAAATAATATGAGTTTTTCAGATAACTTAGGAAAAATTTTAGATAAATATGAAAATTTAGGCAAAAAACTATCTTCCGGTATTATGGGAGATGCATTTGTTAAAGCATCTAAAGAATATGCCGAACTTGAAGAAGTTGTAGAAAAAATTAAAGAATATAATAAGGCTAAATCTGAGCTTGAAGAAGCAAATAATTTTAAGCTAGAAGTAGGACTTGATAATGCCACTTTAGAAATGATTGAAGATGAAATACACACTCTTGAAAATTCGTTACCAAAACTTGAAAGAGCCGTAAAAATTGCTTTATTACCGAAAGACGAGGCGGATAGTAAAAGTGCTATTATTGAAGTTAGAGCAGGAAGCGGTGGAGAAGAAGCAGCACTTTTTGCTGCCGTACTTTTTAATATGTATCAAAAATATGCAGAGTTAAAAGGATGGCGTTTTGAGATATTAGCAATTGCAGATACAGGTATAGGCGGTTATAAAGAAGCATCGGCGTCAATAAAAGGCAAGGATGTATTCTCTAAGCTCAAATTTGAGTCAGGCGTTCATAGAGTGCAACGAATACCTGAAACTGAATCGAACGGACGCATCCATACTTCGGCTGCGACTGTTGCCGTCCTTCCTGAGGTAGAAGATGTTGATATTAAGCTTGAAGATAAGGATTTAAGAATCGATACTTATAGAGCTTCAGGGGCTGGCGGACAGCACGTTAATACTACCGATTCTGCCGTGCGTATAACCCATATCCCTACCGGTATTACCGTAGCTTTGCAAGATGAGAAGTCGCAGCATAAAAATAAAGCAAAGGCGTTAAAAATTCTACGTGCTAGAATTTATGAAGAAGAACGACTTAAAAAGGAACAAGAAAGAGCCGATAGTAGACGAGGGCAGGTAGGTTCGGGAGATCGTTCGGAGCGGATACGTACTTATAATTTTCCGCAAGGAAGAGTATCCGACCACAGAATAAACTTAACGCTTTATAAAATAGACGAGGTAGTTAAAAATGGGCAATTAGATGAGTTTGTTGAAGCTTTAATTGCAGATGATGAAGCTAAGAAACTTTTGGAGATATAAGTTTAGCTCGATGTCATACCGCGGTCAAGCCGCGGTATCCAGGAAAAAGCAGACAAATATTATTATATAAGTTATATTCCTGAACCCTGTGGTCAAGCAAACTAGGTGACACCGAGATATTTTTTATTATCAAAAGATGGATACTGTGGTCAAACCACGGTATGACAATGTAAAATGAAACCACAAACATCTATAAACGGTAAAATCTGGCAGCAGAAACTGATTAACGAAGATATAGTCATGGAATTATGTCGGAGTTTTAAAATTAGTGATTTACTTGCTAGAATAGTATCATTAAGAGTAAAGAATCTAGAAGAAGTAGAAAATTTTTTGATACCGAAAATCAAAAATTTACTACCTGATCCTTTTCATCTACTTGATATGGCTAAAGCAGTAGATAGAACTGTTAAAGCTATTTTAAATAACCAAAAAATATGTATCTTTGCCGATTATGATGTGGACGGCGCTACTTCAGCTGCTTTACTTAAAAATATCTTTAGAGATTTAAATATAATATGTGATATTTATGTTCCCGATCGTATAGCTGAAGGATACGGTCCAACTCCTTTTGCTATGCAAAAAATTAAAGATAACGGCACTGAATTATTAATTACGGTTGATTGCGGTGCTATGGCACATGAAGCCCTAAAATATGCAAGAGACATTAGCCTTGATGTTATAGTCATCGATCATCATATAGCTACGGAAATATTACCGGATGCAGTAGCTATAGTAAATCCAAATCGTATTGATGAAAAAAGCGAATATAAACATTTGGCAGCTGTAGGAGTTGCTTTCTTATTTGCAACTGCCATATTATCGAACTTAAAGAAGCAGAACTATTTTATAAAAACTCCTCAACCTAATTTAATAAACTATTTAGATTTAGTAGCTCTTGGTACTGTTTGTGATATGGTAAAACTAACAGGGATAAATCGTGCTTTTGTAGCAAGCGGATTGAAAGTAATGCAACAAAGGCAAAACATAGGGATTAAAACATTATATGATATGGTAGGGCTTAATGAAATACCGAAATGTTATCATTTAGGTTTTATTTTAGGTCCGCGTATCAATGCGGGCGGTAGAGTAGGGAAGTCAAGTTTAGGTGCTAATCTCTTATCTACTAGCTGTTCTAATGAAGCAAGCAAATTAGCTGAAGAACTTGAAAAATATAATAATGAGCGTAAAGTAATTGAGTTATTAATGATAGAAGAAGCGATGGAAATTGCTTTGACACAACAAGATAGTAGTTTATTATTTATTGTAAAAGAAGGATGGCATCCAGGCGTTATAGGAATAGTTGCCGGTAGGCTCAAAGAAAAATTTGATAAGCCGGTAGCGGTTGTGGCTTTAAATGACGGAATTGGTAAAGCTTCATGCCGTTCTATTACGGGTATTGATTTTGGAGCTGAAATTATCAATGCTAAAACCCGGGGTTTACTAATAGCAGGAGGTGGACATGCTATGGCAGCAGGTTTTACCGTAACTGCTGAAAAATTACAAGAATTACAGGAATTTTTAAATAACGCCTTTAGAATTAGTATAAATAAGCTAGAAAATTATAAGCAAGTAGAATATGATCTTGACTTGAGCCTCAATAGTATTAATTTACCTTTAATGGAAGAATTAAGTAGTCTAGAACCTTTTGGACAAGGTAACCATGAGCCTATATTTAAATTTGATAATTTATTTGTATTAAAAGCAGATATTGTCGGAGGTAAACATATTAAAGTCTTGCTTGCCCCAAATAAACAAGGTTTTGGTAGTAAAGCTTTATCTGCTATCGTTTTTAATTCGGTAGGAACTTCGTTTGAAGAAGTGTTATTAAGTCCTAAAGCAAAAAAAAATATTGCCGCAATAGGAACGTTAAAAACAAATAACTGGCAAGATAATTATACTATTCAATTAATTATAAAAGATATAATAACAACTTAAAAATAATATTTATGAACAATTCAAAGAAAACAAAAAATACCACAATTTCTAAAGATTTAGCAGAAGTACAAGAACATTATCAAGATTATCCATATCCGTTTAGGGATCCTAATCAAGAAAAAGAACGTTTACTTGCTATTTGCGGTGAATTTCTAGGAGAATTAAACCATTTTCTATATAAAGGAAAAGAAAATTTTAATAATAATTTTAGATGCTTAATAGCCGGCGGCGGCACAGGGGATTCAACTATTTACCTTGCTGAGCAGTTAAAAGATAAGAATGCCGAAATAATATATCTAGATTTTAGTAAACCTAGCATGGAAGTAGCACAAAAACGTGCAGAAGTACGGGGTCTTAAAAATATTAAATGGATTAATGATTCTATATTTAATATACCTAATCTAAAACTTGGAAAATTTGATTATATAAATTGTACTGGCGTACTTCATCATTTAGCAAATCCTGATGAAGGTTTAAAAAATCTAAAAGACTCTTTGAAGCCAACCGGCGGTATGGGTTTAATGGTATATGCTAAATACGGACGTACCGGTGTTTATCAAATGCAGGATTTAATGAAAATGATAAATAAAGATACTAAAAGCCGTGTCGAAGAAGTAATGAACGGGAAATTAATTCTAGATAACCTGCCTGCTACTAACTGGTATAAAAGAGGTTGGGAGTTATTTTCTGATTACCAAAATTTCGGTGACGTTGGAGTTTATGATATGTTCCTGCACAAGCAGGATAGGGCAATTCCATTCCTGAGTTATATGAATTTGTAGAAAAAGCAGACTTAAATTTTGTTGATTATCTTGATCCTTCAGAGAAAATTTTATTAAGACCGGAAAATTACATAAAAGATTTTTCACTTCTACAAAAAGTTAAAAAGATGGATAAAGTAACTAGGGAAGCAATTTTCGAAATACTTACCGGCAATATTATTAAACATTCATTTTACGTATCAAACCAAAAAGATAGTGTAGCCCCGCTTGATGACCTTGATAATATACCTTATTTTCACAATATCGCTAATTTTGCTAAACAAATTTATGAACATTTAGAAGCAAATCCTTCAACAGTAAACGGTTCTATTAATTTTACTATTAATAACGGAGTGTTAAATAATGTTGATATATCAATGTCGATATTTAGAAGTACTAAATATATTTTTAAATATATGGCTGAAGAGAAAAGTTTAAGAGAAATATTTGATGCAGTACGTAGTGAATTAAATCAAGAAATAAGCAATGAAACATTATTAAACGAAGTTAATAAACGTATTCACTCCATTACTTAATACAAATGTGTTATTGTTAAGATCAAAGGATTTGTAAAACTTATTATACTAAGATTTAATCGGCATTGTTGCGTGGATTACCCAAGTCGTTATTGCGAGGAGTCGTAGGCGACGTGGCAATCCAGAAAAAATAATAAAGAAATGCTGAAAATCAGCATTTCTTACTGGATTGCTTCGTCAATTACTTACGTAATTTTCCTCGCAATGACGAGAGAGAAACAAATCATGACCTATTATGTTCAAATAGCTTGACAATGGGCTATTACATTGTTAATATGCTTTTACATACATTTATAGGGTCTGTGAACATTCCTAAAAAGGTTTAATTTTGGCTCTTTTTTGCTGCAAATTATAAGACTTTTTTGGAATAGGGGTGTTATTTAATTTTTGCTAAAAAATAGCAAATCAAATAGAAATTTTTATAGAACCTAGGCTTTTAAAACTAACAAAATAAATAATTCTTCAAACCGCAAGAATAAATAAAATTTTCTAAAAATCTAATTTGATTCCTAATTTAAATAAGTATATTACTTCCTTTAAACTTAAGGTAGTTAAAGTTTTGCTAACTCAACTCTTTCAATTATAATCTATTAATGATAAAATAATGAATACAACTAACAAAGAATCCACAGAAGAACTTAACAATTCCGAATCCAATAACAATCATAATAATTTTTCAGAGAACGGTAATATTATTAATTTAAAACAATTAAAACGTAAATTACCGGAGGAACTACAAGCTCAAGCAGAGGAGTTAAAAATTGAAAATATTAATTCATTACTTAAACAAGAATTAGTTTTTGCAATTTTAAAAAAATCTGTAGAGCAGGGTGGTTTGATAGTTGGAGAGGGGGTACTTGAGGTATTACCTGACGGATTTGGTTTTTTACGTTCGCCGGAAGTAAACTATCTAGCAGGTCCTGATGATATTTATATTTCTCCTAGTCAGATTCGTCGTTTTGGTCTGCGTACCGGTGATACGGTAGAAGGTCAGATCAGAGCCCCAAAAGCCGGAGAGCGTTATTTTGCTTTACTGAAAGTCAATAGAGTAAATTTTGAAGACCATTCTAAAGCTTATCATCGTGTTCATTTTGATAATTTAACCCCCTTATATCCTGATGAAAAATTAGGATTAGAACTTGAAAATAATAGTAAAGATAGTAAGGATTTTAGTACACGGGTTATTGAACTCGTCGCACCTATGGGTAAAGGGCAGCGTGCATTAATAGTAGCACCGCCTCGTACAGGTAAAACCGTATTATTACAAAATATCGCACACGCTATTACTACTAATAATCCGGAAGTATTTTTAATAGTGCTGCTAATAGATGAAAGACCTGAAGAAGTAACCGATATGCAGCGTTCGGTACGTGGTGAGGTTGTTAGCTCTACTTTTGATGAACCAGCAAGTAGGCACGTACAACTTGCGGAAATGGTTATTGAAAAAGCTAAACGTTTAGTAGAACATAAAAAAGACGTGGTAATTTTAGTAGATGCGATAACACGCCTTGCTCGTGCTTATAATACCGTAGTGCCGTCATCCGGAAAAGTATTAACGGGCGGCGTTGATGCTAATGCACTACAAAGACCGAAAAGATTTTTCGGAGCAGCAAGAAATATTGAAAACGGCGGCTCGCTTACTATAATCGGTACAGCTCTAATTGAAACCGGTTCTCGTATGGATGAGGTAATTTTTGAAGAGTTTAAAGGTACAGGTAATTCCGAGATAGTTCTAGATCGTAAGATTGCCGATAAGCGTATTTATCCGGCAATTGATATAACTAGATCAGGAACTAGAAAAGAAGATTTACTAGTAGATAAAATAATATTAAATAAAATGTGGGTTCTTCGTCGTATTATCGATCCAATGGGTAGCAGTGAAGCAATAGAATTTTTACTCAAAAAACTTGAAAACACTAAAACTAACGGTGAGTTTTTTGAGATGATGAAGAGCCCTGAACGTCCTAAGAATGGTTTATAATCAATTAATACCGGTGTATTGTTGCGTGGAATCAGTTTCCCTCTCACCCCCGGCGCGACTTGATCGCGGGATCCAATAAAAATACTAAAATTATTAGTATTTTAAGTTATTTTTTGGATACTATGGCCCCTCCACGGTATGACACCGAACTTGTTTTTCGAGCCGTGCAACAAAGCCAATTTTCCCTTGCAATGACGTTGATTGTACTAATTAAAAACATAAAAAATCATGAATATATCATCTGATTATTTAATTGAAAGAAGATAAATAAAATCCCCTCTGTTAATTTGGAAGTTAGCGGCTATTATTTTGATTGCTATCGTATTCTTACTAGTTGGTAAAGATTTTGCTCCAAAAGAGGTTTTACCTATTACCGGTCATGAGGATTATATAGCTTCTATAATTAATAGACGAAATAATTCTTGAGGATGAAAAGCGTGACAAGAAGCTCAAAAAAACAATCGATGATTCTCATATTAAATGTTAATAGTTAACGTAAATTCTCCTGGCAGTACAGTAGTCGGCTCTGAAAAAATTTATAATATTCTGCGTAAAATATCTGAAAAAAAACCGGTAGTAATAGTTATGGGGACGGTGGCAACAAGCGGCGGTTATTTAATCTCTCTCAGAGGTGATTATATTATTAGCCATAACGGAACTATTACAGGTTCAATCGGTGTAATATTACAAACAGCAGAGGTAACGGAGCTTGCTCAAAAGTTAGGGATTAAGTTTAATAATTTTAAATCAGGTGAATTAAAAGCTGCTCCAAATCCTACCGAAAAACTGACGGCAGCAGTACGAATAGCTATTATGGAAAATATTGAAAGATACATATGATTTTTTCCTTGAACTTGTTTCAGAAAGACGTAATCTTCCTATAGAAGAAGTAAAAAACTCGCAGATGGATGAGTATATTCAAGTCGTCAAGCTTTAAAGTTAAAACTTGTGGATAGCATAGGTTCAGAAGATACTGCATTAAAGTGGCTACAGCAAGTTAAGAAAATTAGTATTAATTTTCTAGTTAAAGATTATCAATTAAAACCAAAACCCAAATTGGTGGAAATGATCCTTGAAGATTTTGATAGTATCACTCCTAGCTTTTTTAAAAACAGTTTTAACGGAATCAATTCAATTTTTCAATAATGGTCACAAAAATTTATTTAATCGATAAAGTACATGATAAACTGCATTAACTTTCCAAAGAAGATGTTAAAGATTCAGTAGATTTAATTTTGGATTATTTAAGTGAATCTCTTAAAGATCAAAAACGTATCGAAATCAGAAATTTCGGTAATTTCTCCATACGCAAACGTAAATTTCCTGAAAGCGAAAAATTCTATAATACGGTTTATTACCGAATGCCTAAAAATTTATTTAAGGAGTAAATAAATTATGGAATGGTCTAAATATAGTATAGCTAGACCATAGGAAATAGGTACGTTAAATAAACTTTAGTACGTGTTCTACAGCCATACTGATATCTTTGAATTGCCCCGTAACTTTTCTTATTTCGTTCTTAATCTTAAACCAATAATGTTCTATAGGATTTAAGTCCTGGATTTATGTTGATACACTTTGTTTCCATAACATCTAGTACCTTCTACACTCCATCCATATTCTCTACAAGCATTATCTTCTATTCCTGACTCATCAATGAATACTAGAGTTTCTTTAGAAATTTGCTGTATCTTT
>JAPYLE010000186.1 GCA_027293795.1 Rickettsia endosymbiont of Ixodes persulcatus | reverse complement strand
ATATAGGTCGTATTGCTTTATTAATAATTTATTATGGATTATTAATAAATATAGTCGAAGGACCGTGGAAAGCAAAGATAAAAGAATTATATCCAAATACTATAGACTATGTTAATTTTATGGGCAGGTTTAATATTTGGATGGGAATATCATGCGTTACTTTCATGGTAATAGGCAGCAATATTCTTAGAAGACTAGGTTGGCTTATTTCTGCATTATTAACTCCTATTATGTTGTCTATTACCGGCTTGATATTTTTTATCTTTATAATTTTTATTGAAGAAATAGGATCATGTTTCGGTGATTTTAATCTTCTATATGCAGCGATTATTGTTGGAACGATTCAGAATATACTTAGTAAGTCATCTAAATATTCATTATTCGATTCAACAAAAGAAATGGCGTATATTCCTTTATCTTTAGAGCTTAGAACTAAGGGAAAAGCTGCCGTAGAGGTAATAGGTACTAAATTCGGTAAATCGCTTGGAGCATTTATCCAGTCTTTGATATTTATTATTATCCCGACTGCTACCTTTGATTCTATTATAATATATTTATTAGTAATTTTTATAGTTATGATGAGTTTATGGATTTGGAACGTTATGAAATTGAATAAGGAATATAATTGTGTAAATGAAAACGTCATTGCGAGGAAATTACGTGAGTAATTGACGAAGCAATCCAGCAAAAAATGCTAAAGATTAGCATTTTTTGCTGGATTGCCACGCTCCTTTTAGTCGCTTGCAATGATGACTTAGAAAATCACGCAACAATGCCGATTTAAAATGAAAAAAACTCTTAAAATAATACTATTTATAACTATCTTTATTATACTCGCATATAGTGGGCTGTGGTTTGCTATTATGCTCTCTTTATCACACTCTATAAACCAAAAATATGCCGGTACCGATCTTAATATAGAAGGGGCTGATAATAATCCTAATCAGCAATATCTTATTAAATTTTCCAAAGTTCAGCCCTATGGTTTTCCTTTTAAATGGGGTATTTCGGTAATTAATTGGCAAGAAGAGAGTATTAATAGAGCAATTGAATTTACCTACCCGATAAATATCGGTTATGATTTACTTAAGCAGAATTTATTTATAAATTTTTCCGGAGAAGCATTCGGAAGATTTAAGCCGGTTCAAAGAGGATTTGGAGTAAGATTTTATAATGGTAATTGCATATTGTCGGCAAAAATACCATTAAATTTTGAATTATTTGAAATAGTGCGGTCAAAAAAAGATTTATTTGAAACCATAAATTTTATTGAAAATATTAAATTTAATTCCGGTAAAACAGAAATTTTTGACTTAGTCGATAATCAAAAATTATATGAAGAAGATCATACTATATTTAATATGTTATTTGACAAGAGTAAGTATTATACAAGTAAACAGGATTTCCTTGATAACATACCGCAAAAATTAGAAATTTACTATGAAACTGAAATAATACAAAGCAACCTTGAAGATAGAATAATACCTGCCGGCTTATTATTATATAGGCTTGCTTGGAATAATAATTTCAAATTTTCTGGTAATTTCTTGATTAGTACTAGTAGTTTGCATTTTAAAGATATTGCTAAAGATTTAACAATTGAAGTTACTAATGCAAAAATAAATAGTAATGGTTTTGAAAACAATATTAATTTATTATATAAAGGTAAGTTAAACGATTTCGGCAATAATAATATTGATTTTTTGGTAGATTCGCAATTTAAGCTAAAACATGGTTTTATAATTGGCTTATTAGAGGTTATAAAGAAATATTATGATAAGCGGGACTATTTGTTTAAACTTTCCGATAATAAGATATGTAAAGATTTTAATAATGAACTAAGCTATATTTTGAATAATAATAAACAATATAATTTTAGTATTTTTGAAGATAGGCAATATAATTTTAATTTAAATATTAATTTAGTTACTGAATTAAACAAATTAACTAGAGCACAGATAAATAGCTTAAGTCTATATTCAAACGCATCGGGATTTAATATAACAAATGAAACTATAGTAAATGCTCTTAAAGATTCTTATAGTAAAGGTGTAATAATAATTAATAACTACTCTAAAATAATAGATGTTGTAAGCCCATATATATATGGGGCAGGGGATTTTAAAAACTTTCCGGAAGAGAGCAAGGAAGTATACGGAGATACTTTAAAATCATTTTTAAAGACTATTTCCGATCACCCGAATTCATCTAATTTAATTGACGCTAGCATTGAGTATTTATTTGATTTATCCGACTTAAACAAAGCTAAAATAGGTACTATAGATGATATAAATAAACTTATATCTTTATATTATTTATCTTTATATCAAGAGGCAGCAAAAAAAGTGAAACCGGGAGAAAACGTAAAAGAAAAAATTATGGAATTAATTCCTAATGCTAATCAAGAAATATTAGAACAATGTATACTCGATGAACTTTAAAAATAATTTTTCGGTGTCATACCGTTTTCGGTGTCATACCGTGGCTTGATCACAAGTATCCAGAAAAAATTAAAAAAGACTTGATCGCGGGATCCGGATCCAGTCGCGGGATGACAATAGCAATTAAAAGATACCATGAATATTATAGTAAAAATACAGCAAGATTTAAAAGATGAAGTAACTAAATTAAATAATCTGATTATTAGCTGTTTAAAAAGTGATGAAGAATTAATAGCAATAGTCGGTAAATATTTACTGGAAGCAGGAGGTAAAAGAATTCGTCCGCTTTTAACTATAATAACCGCTAAAATGTTTGATTATAAAGGCGATAATCATATAAAGCTCGCAAGTGCCGTTGAATTCATTCACACCGCTACATTGCTTCATGATGATGTGGTAGACAACAGTACTTTAAGAAGATTCAAACCTACAGCTAACGTTATTTGGGGAAGTAAAACAAGTATTTTAGTCGGTGATTTCCTATTTAGTCAGTCTTTCAAGTTGATGGTAGCTTCCGGCTCTATTAAAGCTATGAATATTTTAGCTAAAGCTTCGGCAATTATTTCCGAAGGAGAGGTAGTGCAGCTAGTTAAGTTAAATGAGCGACGTATTATAACTATAGACGAATATCAGCAAATAGTTAAATCTAAAACTGCCGAACTATTTGGAGCTTCTTGCGAAGTCGGGGCAATTGTAGCAGAGCAGGTAGACCATGTTTCTAAAGATATGCAGGACTTTGGAAAATCACTCGGAACGATATTTCAGGTTATAGATGATTTACTTGATTATTTGGGTGATGACAAACAGGTAGGCAAAAATATCGGTGATGATTTCTTAGAAGGAAAAGTTACGTTACCGTTGATCTTTTTATATAATAAGTTGGAGCAAAATAAGCAACTTTGGCTTGAAAATGTAATTAAATGCGATAAGCGTACTAATGAAGAGTTTATTAAAGCACGTAATTTGATGATTGAGCATGAGATTTACAATGAAATAGTTAATTATTTGAGTAACTTAGAAAATGAAACAAATAAGTTATTAAATAAAATTCCGGTTCAGAATATTTATAAAGATTATTTGTTTTCGATTATTAGATTTATTTTGGATCGTTCTTATTAATCGTTCTTATTAACTGTAATTGTATGAGATTGCCATGCTCTCTACTTGCATGACGATTTGCATTCGTAGCTCAGCTGGATAGAGCGTTGCCCTCCGAAGGCAAAGGTCGTTGGTTCAAATCCAATCGAATGCACCAAATTTACCCAATCAGCACAAAAAGTTTAAAAGGTATTATTTTCCATAATAAATATTATAGAACTTCTTACTTGAGTTGATAAGGATGGCTGGGACGGGAGGATTCGAACCTCCGGATGACGATACCAAAAACCGTTGCCTTACCACTTGGCGACGTCCCAAAGTAATATTGACGGCGTCACATCCCGTGGCTTGATCAAGCCGCAGTATGACATTAACTTTGTAGACTTTATACCAATAAATAGCGGAAACGTCAATTACAATAATGATTATAAAAATAAATTTATTTCATTATTAAGCCAATTCCTCGCTTGCGTAGATAATAAATCATAAATTTTAACTCTAATTTTGTTATAATATTCCTTGATATAGCTTATTTCATCAATATTAAGTAGTTTCACATCAATTAATTTACTAGCATAAGGCACTAAGCTTAAGGTCTCAAATTCAAGCCATCCGCTATTTTCTTTTACATACATTAAATTTTCGATTCTAATTCCGTATTTTCCAGGAATATAAAAACCTGGTTCATTAGATAAGATCATACCTGCTTTAAGTACGGTTTTATTATGAAGATTTATGCTTTGCGGTCCTTCATGAACACTTAAGAAGCTCCCTACCCCATGCCCTGTACCGTGCGGATAATCTAGCATTTCTTGCCATAAATATTGCCGAGCGAGTATATCAAGATTAGCTCCCACAACGATATTTTTAGGGAATTTTGCTCTTGCTAAAGCAATATGTCCTTTAAGTACTTGCGTATAACGCTTTTTCTGCTCATCGGTCGGCGTACCTATTACGATTGTTCTAGTTATATCGGTGGTAGCTCCTCTATATTGACCGCCGGAATCTATTAGTAATATCCCCTGCTCTATAATTTCTTTAGCAGTTTTTGGATCAGCTCTATAATGAATAATTGCACTATTTTCCTGAAACCCGCAAATAGCAGGAAAACTATCCGAAACATAACCCTCTTGTTTAGCTCGATACTCTGTAAGCTTTAACCCGAGGGTGTGTTCTGTTATTGTGTCATTCCCATTTTCCCCTATGTCATCCCCGCCTTCACGGGGATGACATAGGGGAAAATCAGCAAAAAATTCGCACAAAGCTACTGCATCTTTAATATGAAAGTCGATTGCATGCTTAATTTCGATCTCATTTTTACAGGCTTTTAGTATTAAGCACGGGTCAGTAATTTTTTGTACTTTTTTATCAGTTATTAAGTCCATTATATAGACAGAGGCTATACTATCATCAACAAAAATATTCTCGCTATCTCTTAAAATATTTTCAAATTCTTTTTCAGGTAAAATTGTTATTTCAGGGCGTGCATTAATAATTTCAGCATCAATTCTTGATGGAGCGATAAATAGATATAATTTTGTAGAAGTGAGTATAACTTTAGCAAACATTAAAGGTGTATAAGCAACGTCACTAGCCCGCAAATTTAGTAACCAGCATATAGAAGAGCTATCGAGAATGACCAAGGCTGATAAAGTATCATTCCAGCCCTCTTTATTGTCATTCCTGCTTTCGCAGGAATCCAAAAAGGTTTTACGGCACTGATTTATTTTCTCTAGATGACTACTACCGGCAAATTCAATATCATGCAAATATACCTTAGAATTTGGCTCTAGAGGCTGATTATGCCAAATCTTATCAATTAAATTATCGTTAATTTTCTGAAAGTTGAACTTTAAATTTGATATAGTATTTGATATAGTAGGATAAGTAAATAATTCAGAATCATAACCTACAGCATAATGCTGTATTTTTTTATCTTTATTTAATGTGGATATATCTTTTAAATCAAAAATCTTAAAAAGCTCTAAATCAAGTTCTTTGTTTGCTTGCTCTAAATAGCGACTGTCCGTAAAAAATAATGCTACATCCTTACATATGATAACCATACCGTTTGAGCCGGTAAAACCTGTTATATATTCAAGTCTTTTAGCATAATCCGGTACATATTCACTCATATATTTATCGTTAGACGGAATTATATAACCGTCTATATTATATTCTGTGAATAAGCTTCTAAGTAGATTAACTCTCTCTTTTATCATGTTTATCTGTCACCCCGTGGCTTGATCACGCGGGATCCATAAAAATAACTCGATGGATCCCGTGACAAGCCACGGGGTGACACCGAGGGCTTTGCAACGGACTATTTACTACTTCTATACAACATGTAATATAAAGGAATACCAAGGATAGTAAAGGAGCTAGCTATAATTAGAGTTTTAACAGGCGTTTCATAGATGACCCAACTACAAAAGATAATAGATATCATAGCTATAAGTAAATAATAATAAGAAACATTTTCTTTTGAACTAAGAATTACTTTTAAAAATGCTAAGCTACAAATTAAGTAAACAAATAAAAATGCTATTACCGAGAAATCTATTATTTGTGTGATCTGCTCGGCAAAATTATCATTTGCCGTAAAGACTAATAACGGCACAATACCAAGACAGCTTACAATAATTCCGTAAGTTGGGGCATTATTACTGTTTTTCTTAGCAAAAAATTTCGGAAGTAATCCATCTTCAGCAAGCCCAAGAGCAATCTGTCCGCTAGTTAGCACCCAAGCATTGAGTGTACCTATACATATAATCGAGGCTATAACCGCAATGACGCTTGACCATTTACCACCGAATAATAATGCGGCGGCATCAGCATAAGGAGCTTTAGAACTAATAAGTTCAGAAGCAGGGATTAATCCCATTATACCTATACTATTTATAATATATAACACCGCTACGCAGAAAGTTCCGAGCATTATGGCTCTTGGAATGGTCTTTGCCGGATCTTTTACCGCCCCTGCCGTAGTAGTTGCACACTCAACCCCAATAAATCCCCAAAAAGTAAGAAGTGCAACTCTTCCCATTATAGTCGGGATACTTAAATTCTCTACTTCTTCAGCTATAGCAATATTATCTATATTAAAATGAGATAATGCAGCTAAACCTACTACAAGCAGTGGAACAAATTTTAAGAGAGTTAAATAAAACTCTGCTTTTCCTGCTACTTCAGGACCTTTTAAATTTAAAACCGTAATAGCACTTAATAATATTATCTGTAATATTAAATCCAAAATCGCTTGTGATTTAAAAAAAGGTGCTAGGTAACCTATCGCTGAGATAACAACTATACTTGTACTGACAAAGGATATAACCCAGTAAGTCCAACCGGTGAAGAAGGCTATTTTATCCCCGAAACTTTCCCGTACATAAACGTGAGGACCGCCCGTTTTAGGAAATTTTGCACATAAGCGCGAGAATACAAGTGCTATACTCATAGCACCAAATAGCGACAGCACCCAACCCCAAATGCTATATATACCGAATGGAGCTAAACTTAACGGCAATATAAAAACGCTAGTACCGATTTGACTTCCGGTCACTAAGGCAAAAACCGCCCAGAAACCTAATTTTTGCGACATATATTTTGTTTTGATTTTATTATAGAAATCGCTTTAATATAGCCATAAAAACGATTTTATGCAACTTATTTTAGAAAACGTATATATTGACATTTTTTAAATTACGGATGTGCTGTAATTGCTAAAATGTTATCTTTGTTTGGTCTATAAATATGCTAATGTTTTTTTACTGCTTTTAAACGTTTTTTACTATTAACAATAACGTGAAAACTACTTACCCCTTTAGCTAACTTGTGTCATATAAATTACTTTTTGTATCAAGTGGGTAATTAATCAAGTGGGATTATCACACACTAAAAGATTTGCCACAGCCGCAATTAGCTTTTTCATTGGGATTGGTGAAAGTAAATTGAGATTTGAATTTAGTCTCTACATAGTCCATTTCAGAACCTAGAATATACATTAACGCTTTTGGATCGATTAGTATCCGCACACCTTTTTCTTCAACTACTTCATCGAATTGATTTTTACTATCTGCATATTCAAAGTAATAAGTTTGACCTGCACAACCGCCTGACTTGACCCCTACCCTAATACCAAAGGTAGGTTTGGCCCGTTTTTCTATTAACAATTTTACTTGCTTTGCAGCAGGATCGGTTAATGAAATAACATTTTTCATGTTTTAAGAATCTTTTTTGCTTTCTTTTTTCTGTTTATAATCGGCTATAGCTGCTTTTATTGCATCTTCTGCAAGTAGTGAACAATGTAATTTTACCGGCGGCAGCGATAATTCTTTTGCTATTTCGGTATTTTTAATAGCTCCAGCATCATTTATCGATCTTCCTTTAACCCATTCCGTTACTAAAGAACTTGAAGCAATAGCCGAACCGCAGCCGAATGTTTTAAATTTAGCATCCATAATAATGCCGTTATCGTCAACTTCGATTTGTAACTTCATAACGTCACCGCAAGCAGGAGCTCCAACGAGTCCCGTACCGACATTTTTACTTTCTTTATTAAGCGACCCGACATTACGAGGATTTTCATAATGATCTATCACTTTTTTGCTATAAGCCATTGTTATTCTCTAAAGTTTAATTTTTAAAATGTGTCATTCCTCGTTGTATATGTCATTCCTAGCTAGAAGCAGGAATGACATTAAGGACTTTAATGAGACGCCCATTTGATCTTCTTTAAATCAATACCCTCTTGCATCATTTCCCAAAGAGGGCTTAATTCTCTTAGTTTATCGATTT
>JAPYLE010000185.1 GCA_027293795.1 Rickettsia endosymbiont of Ixodes persulcatus | reverse complement strand
CTCGCATCTGCGGGAATGATATGTTACATTCTAATCTTCATTTAAAAACCTAACGATTTCCTCAACTATTTTCTTAGCATCTCCAAATAGCATAAAAGTATTATCATGATAAAATAGTTCATTTTCTATGCCTGCATATCCTGATGCCATAGAGCGTTTAATAAACAAAATAGTACGGGCTTTTTCAACATCGAGTACCGGCATACCATAAATTGGACTATTCGGGTCATTTTTAGCAGCGGGATTAGTTACGTCATTTGCCCCAATCACAAGCACTACGTCAGTGGTAGCGAAATCTCTATTAATCTCTTCAAGCTCAAGTACTTGCTCATAATCTATATTAGCTTCTGCAAGTAAAACATTCATATGCCCGGGCATTCTACCGGCTACCGGATGTACGGCAAAACGTACATTAATATTTGAACGCTCTAATATATCAATCATCTCTTTTATGATATGTTGAGATTGGGCTACTGCCATACCGTAACCCGGGACAATTATCACTGATGATGCATTAAGTAGTAAATGTGCCGCATCTTCAGGGTCGCTTGTTTTTGCTATTTTATCGTCATCTATATCTTTGTTAATTCCTGCGGGGGTAGGTAAAAATGCTCCAAAAATAACCTTAATTAATGAGCGGTTCATAGCTTTACACATTATATAGCTAAGTATAGCCCCGCTACTGCCTACCAATGCTCCGGTAATAATGAGTAGGCTATTACTAAGTGTAAAGCCGATACCTGCTGCTGCAAAACCTGAATATGAATTTAGCATAGATACTATAACCGGCATATCTGCACCGCCTACCGGTATTATCAATAATACTCCGATTAACAGCGATAAAAAGACTATTAGATTAAATAAAAATATACTCTCTGAACGAATAAATGATGTTATCAGAAGAACTAATATTATTGCCGTTAATAAGCATATATATTGCTGACCGTAGAATTTTAACGGGCTACTTTTCATTAAGCCTTGTAATTTTAGAAAAGCTATTACCGAACCGCTAAAAGTTAATGCACCTATAGAAACGCCGAGTGATATTTCTATTAATGAATTAATCGGTAAGCTGCTTGCTATTCCTATAGAAAAATTTTCAGGAGCAAGTACCGTAGCGTAAGCTACAAATACCGCAGCAAGACCGACAAAAGAGTGAAAACCTGCGATTAATTGAGGCATTGCCGTCATAGAAATTTTAAGTGCAATAATTCCTCCAATTATACCACCCAATAATATAGTGGTTATAATGGGTAATTTATGAGTAAAATCAGGTAGGAAAAAAGTAACGCCGACTGCTATCGCCATCCCCAAAATACCTATAGTACTACCTAAACGTGCTTGTTTCTGTGAGGATAAGAATTTGAGGGATAAAATAAAACAAATAGCAGAAGCTAAATATAGTAATTGGATAATCTGCAGAGACATAGGTGAACTACTTATTTTTATATCATTCCCGCGTAGGCGGGAATGATATGAGAACCATGCACGCATGTGGGAATAACAGCAAAAATTAATTATCCTTAAAAAGTAAATCCTATACCTATAGAAACTATTAAAGGATTAAGTTTAACTTTAGAGGTCACGGTTTTATTACCTACTAAATTCGGTTTGTATTCAAGTTTAGGATTTAAGAAAAATTGTTTTACGTCTAGATTGATTAAAGTATCATCTTGAGCGTAAAAATCTACACCTATTTGTCCTACAGCACCATGTCCGTTTCTAATTTTAGGACCAGTAGTAGCTTGCGTAAGCATATAAGAACCGTGATAACCTAGACCTATATACGGTCTTATTCCACCGTAAGGAGCTATATGAAACTGTCCGGTAATCGTTGCAGGAATCATATAAATTGGTTTGTTTTTTCCTAGTTTAGCGTCAACACCATAATTATGAGCAACATTTGCAAGGGATGTATACTTGGTGCGTAAAACATTAAAGCCAAGTGATAATTCAGTAGCTAAATAATTATTAAAGAATATAGTAGTGGATGCATCACCGCTATAACCGTTTTTTACAACTTCTCCTACTGAAACGGGTTGAGGAGAGGTAGGAGGAGGTAGTCCTTTTTGCTTAGCACTTGAAAAAATACCCCCTAGACGCACCTTAAAAACTAAACTTCCTTCATTTTCGTAATACAGTGTACTATCATAGTTCGGAGCAGAGTCTATATCATCGTACATGCTTTTAGCAAAACTACTAATGCTTATGCTGGACACAAACAAAATCATCCCTAATTTTTTCACTATTCTTAACATATAATTATAACCTTTACTTGCTTAAAATTGATTACCGTATTATTATATAAAATTTTTGTTTATATATTTATACCATTGTCATAAAAGATAGCATTCTTTTATGCTAAAAGTCAAGACATTTAAATAAATTTATAGGAATAATCAGGGTATATTAATGAGTGATGCATTAAAAACATATTTAACCGGTATAGGTTGGTTTTTACTTAGTTTAGTAAGTAGTAGTGCCAATGATGTAATGTCTAAATATCTTGGGACTCATTTACATAGCTTTGAGGTAGCTTTTTTCCGTTTCTTTTTCAGTAGTATAGTTTTACTACCTTTTGTTGCTTATTACGGTAAAAATACCTTAAAGACAAGTCGTCCTTTTGTACATATATTAAGAGGATTATTATTATTTTTCGGTATGACTTCATGGACTTACGGTCTTACTATTACTCCTGTTACTACCGCAACCGTCATAAGTTTTTCTATCCCCTTATTTACTTTAATACTTGCCGTATTTTTTCTTAACGAAAATATTATTTGGCAAAGATGGGTGGTTACCATAGTAGGATTTATAGGGCTTGTTATTACGCTTAAACCGCATGCTGAGGATTTTAATCCCGAAATTTTGTATTTTGTATTAGCGGCTATTTCATTTGCTATGCTTGACATTATTAATAAAAAATTCGTAATAAAAGAATCGATGATTAGTATGCTATTTTATTCTGCAATAGTAACTGCTATAGTATCGCTACCTGTAGCATCTCAGTATTGGCTAACTCCAAGTAATTTTGAATTAGCTTTATTGTTTGTACTTGGTAGTAGTGGAAGCTTAATATTATTCTTCCTGCTTAAAGCCTTTTCTATGGTAGATGCTACCGCTACTGCTCCTTATAGATATTTAGAGCTTGTAATTTCAGCAATAGCAGCATATTTAATATTTAATGAATTTCCTGACAAAAGCACACTCCATGGAGCAGTAATAATAATTCCTGCTACCTTATTTATAATATACTCCGAAAAAAAAGCCATGAGCAGAAAACATGAATCGCAGTAAACTAGTATTTTCAAGCGGCATCGCCAATACTTTTGAATGGTACGATTATGTATTATGCGGTTATTTTGCACCTATAATTGGAGCTAAATTCTTCCCGAATGATGACGCTAATACTTCTTTACTACAAGCTTTTTTAGTTTTTGCGATAGGCTATTTAGCAAGACTGATTGGAGGAATATTTTTTGGTGTTATAGGTGATAGATTTGGACGAAAAGTAGCCTTAACTAGTGCATTATTTTGCATGTCTGCTCCAACCGTATTAATCGGAATATTACCAACCTATCATACTATCGGCATTACTGCTACCGTATTAATGATTATCGTTAGAATTTTGCAAGGATTATCGATGGGAGGAGCTTTGACCAGCTCTATTTCATTTGTTATTGAGTATACTAACCCTAAACACCGAGGCTTCATCGGTAGTATTTCAATGTCTAGTATATGCTCCGGTTTACTGCTCGGTTCTTTTGTTTCTTATATCGTCAAGAATATCCTAACAGCTTCGCAATTTGATAATTTTGGCTGGAGAATACCTTTTTTACTTGGTTTTTTTATTCTTTTTGCAGCATTTTATATTAAAAAACATACCCATGAAACACCGAATTTTAAAAATCTAAGAGAGCAGAAAAAAATTTTACAGTCACCGTTAAAAAAAGTTATTACCAATCATTGGTTTGATATATTAATCTCGATTTTTATCAATGCTCCGGGTTCGATAATATTCTACCTAACTACAATTTACTTAATATCATTCCTAAAAATCAGCCGTAATTTCGCTGAAAATGAGGTAAATAGTCTCGCTAGCGTATGTTACGTGATTATGATAGCCGTAACTTTATTAAGCGGTTATCTATCCGATATTATAGGTCGCAGGAAAATTTTTGTAATTAATCTTGTAATAATTATTGTAATGACACCGTTTTTACTTAATAATTTTGAGAACGGCGGCTTCATGAGCGTAATTATCTCACAATTTATATTGGCAGTACTTGCCGCTAGCTATATTGGTCCTGAACCGGCATTGCAAGCAGAATTTTACCCTACAAATATACGTAATACCGCTCTCTCTATTTCATATAACACTGCTACAAGTATTTTTGGCGGTACTACGCCTCTTGTCTTTGAATATTTAGTACAAAAAACAGGTTATGTTACCTCGGCAGTTTATTACATCATATTAAGCTGCATTTTTGCATTGATCGCCTTATTTTTTTACAAAAATAGAAGTTTAGATAAGATGAAAAGCTAACAAGATGAAATAATATAACAAATTCCAAAATTCTTCTTGATTTAATAGCAAATATGTGGGAAAAAGAGTTTGAAATGAAGTTTAGGCTACTATAGCTCAGGGGGTAGAGCACTTCATTGGTAATGAAGAGGTCGGGGGTTCAATTCCCCCTAGTAGCACCACTATATATATTCAAAGCTTTATAAGTTTTTATCTTTTCTTGAAAAACTCATACGCTGATTTTAGTCTAGTTTCTATCAGATACTATTTATAGTATTACGTTTATTTTATAAAGCTAAGTTGCAAATAATATAAAACTAATGTATGATTTAAAATACAGTAATGATTATTATATGATAGACATACTTCTCTTTGTACATATTACTATTGCAATATTGTTAATTATAGTTATTCTGATGCAGCGTAGCGGATCGGATGGAGTTAGTAGTATAAGCGGTGGTAATAATATGGGAGTGGTCAGTGCTAAAACAGTCGGTAATTTTCTTACTAAAAGCACTATAATACTTACGATATTATTTTTAATAAATGCAATAGTACTTGCCAACCTTTCCTCAAAAAAGAAGTCTGATTTAGTTTCTAAGATTAATGAAATTGAAGAAAATCAAGCAGAAGATAGTTTACCTATAGCTAAATAGTTACAGCTCTCATACTTATCATTTACAAATATAATTCTATCTTTGTAGTACATTGTTGTTAGCTTGATTTTAACAGCAATTGGTGTCATCCCCGTGAAAACGGGGATCCAGTAAAGTATATAAAAAACTTGTTTCCCTTAATATTTTTAATTTTTATATTCTTGAATTATCCGTAGGAGCAATTTTTTACCCGTTAACTTTTTTGTTAACTGACTTGATAGCCGAGTTTTACGGTAAAGAAAGAGCCAATTTTTGTATAAAGCTTGCTATTATTTTTAATATAAATAGTAATAAGTCTTATGGATAAATTGGAAGCTACTAATTGGTCTAATGTTGATAACATAATTTTTCATAAAGTTTTTGGTTCATATCATTAGCATCAACTTTTGCCTGTTATATAGCTCAACTTGTTGATATTAATATCTATTTATGGATAAGAAACAATTTCACTACGGCAATTTCTCTCTTAAACAATTAGGTTATCTTGTTCTTAATAGCTATTCATTTAAACTGTTTTTTACTATTTTAGTACCCCGATATTCTATGCAGGAGTTTTGTTAATAAGCTTGTTCATTAAGAAAGGATAAGTTTTAACTTATCCTTGTTTAATACGAATAGTGAATTATTACATAATCCGCTATTCGGTTATAATAGACATCTTTCCAAACTTCGCTTCGAGAGGTAAATTTATACGTCGATCCGGTACTCGAATCCTCACGTATGTCTCGCTGCGGTTCAAGGTGAAGGTGTCTCCTTTAAATTTCTCTCTATAAGCTGTTTGGAAAGATGTCTATTGAATATAAAAGGTGAAAGGCGGCTCCCACCTTTTATATAAATAAAGTATATATATTATTTTGAAATCAGGGTGAAGAACCGCTTCAAACCCTGATTTCTATAATTTTTAAATCAATAGCAAATTACTTATGTAATTTGCTATTGATGATTTATAAATTGACTTTTAGTTTAACAAGACCTTGATGGCTTTGATATTTTCTATGCGTATAATAATTATACTCAAGTAGAACATTTATATTTTTTCTACTCATAAGTATATTACTACCGATATTATATCCAAGCTTAGGTTGTTTTGGTAGAATAATTGTTTCTTGTAATGTTTGTCCTTTAAAAGTCGCTTTTGCATTAACTTTTGTATTTTTATTATTGAAGTGATGCTCAATATTACCGTACAAACTTGGTGTTAATACTATATTACTTATGGTCGCTATAGGTTTAAACACTATTTTACCGCCAAGGCTACTTTCAAATGATTGATTTGATTTCTTTTGAATCATTAAATTTTCTATATCTACATTATACTCTTTATAGTTGCTAGCTCTTGAATAATCATATTTAAAGCTGATATTAGGGATTAAATATAAATCGTATTTTGTACGATATTTATAATTTAACGAGCTTTCAAAATTTACGTTATTGTTTTGATATTTTCCAACTATATTATTGGTACTTATAGATTTGTTTTTAATATAATTATGACCATAAGATATTATAGCTTGCAACGAGAAACCTTTAATTAGTTCTTTTAGACCGTAAATGCTTAAAAGATGACCGTTAACTGCTGTTTTCCCTAGTTTTTTATTATATTTAACTTGGGAGTCCAAACGGCTATAAGCTATTCCTATAATATCATGACTATTGATGAATTCAGCATCGGCACCGATAGTTGCACCGGTTGTACGACCTTGATATTTTGGAATATTCTTCCAAGCTCTTTGTTTGTTGATCCCGTATAAGCCGCTAATCCATAATCCTCTATTTATACTAGCCTCTTCGTCACCGGCAGCTATAGCAGCACCAATATTAAGTCTTTTAGTTAAAATACTAGGATGAACATGCTTATGAAGAGTTGAAGCTGCCTTAACTAATATTGCTACTTTATTATTAGTTTCTTTAGATATCTGTTCTTTTAATACAGCCTCATCTTGTCTTGCAATTTCTTCAGTTTCTAATGACATATTGATAGCTTCATCTTCGCTTTCTAAAGGTATATCTTTTTTAAATTCTTCTTCAGTTTCTAATGACATACTGATAGCTTCATCTTCGCTTTCTAAAGGTATATCTTTTTTAAATTCTTCTTCAGTTGTGTTATTGCTTTCTTCTAATTCTTTTTCATCAGTTTCATACCCTTTATCTTCTTCATCACTAGATCTTAATGCTAGAAGTGATTTTTTGTCATCTGATGATTTATCATTTTTGCTATCGTTAGAATTCGATAACCTCGGTGATAAAACGGTTTTTGAATCAGATACCTCTAACTTTTTATTGTTATCTTCATGTTGTGTATCACTTTCTGTTGAGGATTCGTCATTTTTAACTTCGTTTTCTTG
The DNA here is from genome assembly GCA_027293795.1 of Rickettsia endosymbiont of Ixodes persulcatus. Taxonomy (GTDB): domain Bacteria; phylum Pseudomonadota; class Alphaproteobacteria; order Rickettsiales; family Rickettsiaceae; genus Rickettsia. The sequence continues at coordinate 7,738 of JAPYLE010000185.1, read as the reverse complement.
TTGGAATCGTTTTTTCATTTTTTCTACAAGTGATTCTTTATTATCTTTATTTTCTGGTTGAATATCACTACCGTATTTTTGTTCTAGTTCAGTAAATTCTGTTATTAATTGTTTAGTAAAAAGTAATAGTGTTTTATTTTTTTCCGATTCTAAAAGCTTCTTTCTATAAATATCATATAATTCTTGCCCTATTTCGGTTCTAGGACCTATAAAATCAGAGTTAACAGTATCAAATGCCTCTCTTACCGTTTCTTCTGTATATTTTGTCATTTGCTGTGTATAAATGTCACGTATATCCTGTCCTATTGCAGTTCTAGGACCTATAAAATCAGAGTTAACAGTATCAAATGCCTCTATTACTTCATCTTTACGTTTTTTGTCAGATTTAATATTATCTTCAACATATCTAATAAATTCTTTATCTTTTATTAATTTCAAAAGTTTAGAAGTATAAATATTATGTATTTCTTGTCCCATTTCAGTTCTAGGACCTATAAAGCTAGACTGCATAGTGCTAACTGCTTCTTGAATTTTTTCAAAATATTTCTTGTTTTGATTGACTTCAGATACATTTTTTGAATGCTCAAGTGCTATTGATTCTATCATAGCTTTTCTTAACAAATCGTCATCAGAGTATTTTGCTTTATATCCTGCTGATATTTCTCCTGATAAAGCAAAGTCCTTGTATCTTAAAGCTATATCGGACTTAAAGTTATAATTCTTCGAAACTATTTGGCTAGTAAGTGTGTTAGTCTTTTCATTTAATTTAGTAATTCTATTTATCCAATCTTCAGTAAACCCTAAACTTGTTAGAAGTTGCGAAATTTCTAAACTAGACGGTGGTGGTGGTGGCGGCGGTGATGATGATGGCGGTGATGATGGTGGCAGCAGTGGCATATTTCTGGTTCTGGTATGAGTGTGATTTTTAGCTTTTTCTTTCACGCATTCTTCAAGAGCTTTTAATATTACAGACATATTTAATTTACTAGCAAGAATTCTTACTTGTTGATCACTCATGCCTGTAAATGAAGGCAAAGCTAATCTTAATTGATCTAAATTATTATTACTTTCTTGTTTGATAATAGTAGCTTTTAAAAACTCTTTTAATAATTCGGGATCTTTTTCTTTTACTATAGCAATAAAATCATTTTGAGGTAAACTTACTGTAGTTAATTCTTCAAATTTTATTGTGCTTAAAATAGCTGTTCTTAAATCATCAAGTTTAGCTTGTGCTTGATCAGAATTAATTACTTTTTTTAATTCGTTATTTTCTTTTGTTAAGAAAGTAACTTGCTCGTTGGTGGTTAATATAGCAGGGTTTTTGATTAGTTCTGCAAGCTTAGTGTCAAACTTTTGACCAAGAATTGCTGCTTTTTCATAAGCAAATTTTAATTGTTCAAATGGATTTTGTTTATTCTCTAATTCTTTAATCAATCTTGATTTATTTGATTCATATTCAATAGGCTTCTTTAATTCTTCAGATATTTTACATGACGATAATAAAATACGTTCTACTGCATCATCAGCGTCTTCATTGAAAAGATTTTTAAGTATTGCTTCGCTTGTCATTGCTTTCTTACCATTTACGATTATATCTTGTACATATGGGTCTTGAACAAGGCTAACAAAAACTTCTTGAGCTTTTTCTGTAACTTCTGGATTTGGATTACCAAATAAAGTTATAAGATCTTCAGTATCGATTCCTTGATCAGCATATGATGCTGTTAATATTTGGCGGATAACATTTATAATATCACTTTGTTTCTTTAATAGTTGATCTTGTAAATTATCAGCTTTTTTACATGTCTCAGCTCTATATTGCTTATATAATTTAGCATATTCTGTCTTTGGCTCAATTCTTTCTGGAGTCTCGCTTTCATTTATATTTCCAGGGGTTATTTTATTTTTTGATTTATTGTTCTGAATAAATTGATCATATAATGCATATAATTTAGGAGTATCTTTAAGCTTGTCTAAATAAAGATTACTAAACAGAAGAGGCAGTGGTGGTGGCGTCGGTATGTTACCATTATTAGGTGTTTCATTTTGAATACTTAACCCAAATAAATTATCTATTTCCTTAGTTAATTCTTGCTCAGAAGAGGTCATAATTTTAATACTATTTTGAAATCCTTGAATGTTAAAAGAATTTGCTAACTTAATTATTTCCGCACTACTCAAATCTCGCGCTGTAGCATTATATTCTCTTAGTACTTCATTAATTGCTTTTATTGCTTCAGGAGGTATACCATTTCCTTGAGCATTATATGAGTGTAAATCATTTTTTAACTCTAATTGTAAAGTTAAAAGTTCTTGTACTATCAATTTGTCTTTAATTGCTGCCAGTTTCAGCAAACCTGATAATTTATCATGCCGAACTTCTCTTTTAAATACTAAAGGAATTATATTTTCTTTTGCATATTTGCTAATATTTTCAATAATTTTATTTCTTTGTTCTTCAGAGCTATTTTTTAATAATTCGTTTAGAATAGGTTTATTTTTAACATCAATAGTTGTATTAAAATTTAATTGCCCCTTATCATCAATAAATAATATTTTTTGAATAGTATCATTATTAAAATCACTTAAGATAATATTTACTGCTTCTTTTTTATAACTACTATCTACTTCAAGATTTAGTGCTGCTATAGGATCTATTTTAATAAGATTTTTAAATACTTCAATATTTTCTTCTTGTTGTATTATTTTATATATATTTTTCTGGGACTGCGTATAATCATTATCCTTTTTAGCTTTAAACTTAAACAAGCTTTGGAAAGTACTTCTAGGATCAAAAGAATATGGCTGTTTCTTTTTTCTACCTGTGTCAAAAGAAATTTGAGAAAATGTTCTTGCAGTATTTTGGTTATTGTTGGCTTGATGCTTTGCTGCTATTTCAGCTTTTATTTGCTTTAGATAAAGGCTTGCACTTCCTTTATCTATATTAAATTCTTTCATTATTTCTTGAGTTTTAGGAATATGATTAGTATCTACATAATTCTGTCTGTTATTACGCATAATACACGTTCTTATATCATTAATATATTTTGTATTACTTGACTCCCTATCTTTACCAAAAAGTTTATTCAGTTCTTCTTGCGTAGGAATCTTACCAATAGTTATAAGTTCTGCTTTTTTATTCTCCATAACTTGATCTCTTATCACAGCCCTACGAATTTTTGCTTTGGCTTTATCTATATCAAGTTTTTTCGTTAATTCTTCTAATTCAGGAACCCTGCCGGTAGTTATGTATTCCTTTTCTACAAGTGCAATTTTTATTAAATCAATATATCGATCTATTATTGCTTTCTTGTCCTTTTCTGCACGGCGTACTTTTTGATCTTTTTCTTTTTTGTTGTTTGTTTTTCTAGCATCATAATCTATTCCAAGGTTTTGTCCTACCTCTTCAGGCATAGGAATTACTCCTCGATTAATATATTCATTAAATTTTTCATTATAATCTGGTTGTTTTATTTGTGCGATATATAACATAACCTCAGCATTTTTTTCTCTTGCTTTGTGTCGGATATTTATGTTTGAATCGGACAAAAGTTTCGGATCAAAACCATTTTGTACATCAAGTATTGCTTGATTAAGATCAGGTACTAACTTTGCTGCTTTCCAAGTTGCTAGTTTGTTTATTACACTATAATTCCGCCATTCATTTTTTTGCTTTGCTTCCCCAGAAAGATTGCGCAAAGCTGGTGTTTTGTTAACTAATTGTGTAAAACTTGCCGCTCTAGCACTTGTACTTAAAAAGCTACTAGCCAATAAACATGTTGACGTAAAAAAAGCCAAGGCATATTTTTTTGAATTGAAACTTTGTGAATTCATTAGAACCTCGATTAGTTATTATTTTTTAAAAAACGAGGGAAGTTATATAATATATATTAATTTATGTAAAATATTAATTACTAATTTTTATTAACTAATAAACTTTTTAGCCAAAGTGTGATTAATATATCGTATGCAATGGTACTTCAGTTTTCGGTAAATAAAATATGCAAATTCAATTTCATCTATATAACACGCTTACTCGCACTAAAGAGCTTTTTAGCCCTCAAGATCAGGCTAACGTAAAAATGTATGTATGTGGACCGACTGTTTACGATAATCCTCATATAGGCAATAGTAGATCGGTAGCGGTATATGATTTACTTTATCGTATACTTATAAAAATATTCGGAAGTGCAGCAGTAAAATATGTACGTAATATTACCGATGTTGACGATAAAATTATCGATAGAGCTGAACTACTTGGCATTACTATTAATGAGTTGACTGATAAAGTTACACAAGAGTTTCATATAAATATGGAATATTTAGGTTGTAAGCTCCCGAGTATTGAGCCGAAAGCTACAGAGCATATTAATATAATGATTGAAATAATAGAACGCTTAATAGCAAAAAAACATGCATATATTGCTGATAAGCATGTATATTTTAATGTTTTATCGGCTCCGAATTATACAGAATTATCTAACCAAAATTTAGAGGAAATGTTTGCGGGAGTACGTGTAGGAAATAGTAAAACCAAAAAGCATCCACAGGATTTTGTATTATGGAAACCGGCAAAGCCAAATGAATCTGCAAATATGAATTTTGAAAGCCCTTGGGGGCTTGGTCGCCCTGGATGGCATATTGAATGTTCAGCCATGAGCTACAAATATTTAGGTGAGAATTTTGATATTCACGGTGGCGGAGCAGATTTAATCTTTCCGCATCATACTAATGAAATTGCACAAAGTAGATGTGCTTTCCCAAATTCTACCTATGCTAAATATTGGGTACATAACGGTTTTTTAACGGTTAACGGTGAAAAAATGAGTAAATCCCTAGGTAATTTTATCACCGTAAGGGACTTAATGGATAAAGAAATTTCAGGAGAAGTAATAAGATTAGATGCATTAAACTTTTTTTCCTCTTCAGTTGTAGAAGTAAATACCCCTTTAGCGTAGTCATTAATTATTTTTACGGCAAGCGGCGTATTTATATCATCAAGTAAGCTTTGCATAAAATCATTAGGTATGATGTCTATTTTTTGTAAATTAATATTTTCTATAGCTCTATACCAATAATCTAAAGTTTTCTTAGCATCTTCTATAGCTTTATCATTATAATCAAGGGGGCGTCTATAGTGACTACTTAATAAAAATAATCTTATTACTTGTGCTAATTTTATTGGTTTAATGAATAAGACTCCACATGAATGGTTTAATAGCGGTGTGAATGAACTCTATATAAATGAGCTTGTAAATAAACGTTTAGAAGCAAAAAAACAAAAAAATTGGTTATTAGCTGATCAAATTCGCAATCAATTATTAGAACAACAAATAATTCTAGAAGATAAACCTGACGGTACTACTATCTGGCGAAAAGAATAAAAGCTTGTAGATTACGCATTATGCGTATATAATTTGTAGGCTTATGATTTAAGACTTTATTATGAAGTCTATCTATGTCATTCCCGCGTAGGCGGGAATGACATCCTAGACCTAAATAAGCAAAAATTCACACGTAAGATATATGTTAGTTCATTGGCATGAACATCTTACGGAGGTATAAACTAACAATTAGGAGAATTTAAAAATGTCAAAAATATCATCTGTTAACATTAAAGAATTATTGGATGCGGGCGTGCATTTCGGTCACAAGACCTCACGCTGGAATCCTAAAATGGCGTCTTATATATATGGTGAACGTGATGATGTTCATATAATCGATTTAAGACAAAGTGCCGCTTTAATGAGCGTTGCTTTGAATGCAATATATGAAACCGTAAAAAAAGACGGTAAAATATTATTTGTAAGTACTAAAATACAGGCAAGTGATATTATAGCGGAATATGCCGAAAAATGTGGGCAATATTACATAAATCATAGATGGCTTGGCGGTATGCTAACTAACTGGAAAACTATTGCGGGTTCAATAGAAAAACTAAATAAGTTAGAAAAAACCTTAGAAACTAGCGGTAATTTTGAAGAAGCTATAGATTTTCTTCGTAAGAAAGGTTTAGCTGCTGCTGCAAAGAAAGCCGGACGTATTGCTTCTGAAGCTTTCATTGATTCTGCAAGTCCTTGTAATGCCGCATCTGCAAATAAACTACAATAAAGTCTTATTGATCTTATAGAATCATCATTACCCGGAATCGGATAATCCACATTATCAGGATTAGAATTAGTATCGACTACTGCAACTATAGGAACATTAAGCTTCAGGAGTTGATATGGGTGCTATGCGGGAACATACAGATAAGGCGTTAACTTCTAAAAATGTTTCTAAATTAAAACAAGCTAAAAAATTCTCTAAAACGAAAAATATTGATGAAGAGACAAATATAGAATTTGAGCAGGCATTAAATGATGCCGATGAAAATAAAAATTCTGAAAATGCATAATTAAATGGAGATTAAGTAAATATGAGTGAAGTAAATATAAGTGCTGCAGCGGTTAAAGAATTAAGAGAAAAAACCGGTGCAGGTATGATGGACTGCAAAAAGGCATTAATAGAAACTAGCGGTAATTTTGAAGAAGCTATAGATTTTCTTCGTAAGAAAGGTTTAGCTGCTGCTGCAAAGAAAGCCGGACGTATTGCTTCTGAAGGCTTAACAGCTGCAAAAGTTGAAGGACTCGCCGGAGTAGTAATTGAAGTAAATTCCGAAACGGATTTTGTTGCTAGAAATGAGCAGTTCCAGGATTTAGTTAAGAATATTGCGAACCTTGCAGTATTTGCAAAAACTATAGACAAGTTAAAAACATCTAAAATGCCGAACGGTAAATCAGTTGAAGAAGATATTATAGAAAATATCGCTACAATCGGTGAAAATTTAACATTACGTCGTATGGATATATTAGAAATATCCGAAGGAGCAATCGGCTCGTATGTACATAATGAAGTTGTACCGAATCTAGGAAAAATTTCTGTATTAGTAGGTCTAGAGTCTAAGGCAAAAGATAAAACGAAACTAGAAGCTTTAGCTAAGCAAATTGCAGTTCATGTGGCAGGAAATAACCCGCAAAGTATAGATGATTCAAGTTTGGATCAAGCACTCGTGGAGCGTGAGAGAAAAGTATGCTTTGAGAAATCTAAAGAAGAAGGAAAGTCTGATAATATTATAGAAAAAATGGTAGAAGGTAGAATACGTAAATTCTTCTCGGAAGTTGTATTACTTCAACAAGGTTTCTTGTTTGAGCCTAGACTTACCGTTGCAGAAGTAATTAAAAATACTGAAAAAGAACTCGGTGCAGAAATTAAAATTACCAAATTTATTAGATATGAACTTGGTGAAGGTATAGAACATGAAGAAAAAAACTTTGCTGATGAAGTAGCAGCTATTACACAGGGTTAACATTTGTGTCAAGTCGCCGTCAAGATCAAGAGCTAAGCGACTAAAAGGAGTGTGGCAATCTAGAAAAAATAATAAAAAATGCTATAATTTTTTACTGGATTGCTTCGTCAAAACTTACAATTTTTCCTCGCAATGACATAAAATTCTCAAGCTATCTTCAGCTTAATAAAATCAGTCGTGATTATTGATCATATATAGCTTCTATATGATACGCAGGGTCAGTATGCCCTATTTCTAATACCCCTTTATTTTCATAAATTTTTTGAGTTAAATGCTCATAATGTCCGCTATTTACCGGTACAATATATAGGTTGTTATTATAGCCGATTAACACCGGATAACGAGGAGTATGACAAAGTATAGCTAGACCATAGTAAATAGGTACATACT